>NZ_WKEE01000061.1:0-29703 GCF_021605635.1 Stenotrophomonas sp. PA-6-5C | reverse complement strand
GCACCTTGCGTGCCTCCGGCAGCGCGTACAACTGCGGCACCAGCTGTGCCAGCACCCCGTGCAGCGGTGGCCGCTGCGCCGCCGATAGCTTCCAGGCCTTCCTGCTGGACGGGGTGACCGGCAGCGGCAAGACCGAGGTCTACCTGCAGGCGATCATCCATTGCCTGGCGCAGGGCAGGCAGGCGCTGGTGCTGGTGCCCGAAATCGGCCTGACCCCGCAGACCCTGGCACGCTTCCGCGGCCGTCTCGGCATTGCCGTGCACGCGTTGCACTCGGGGCTGACCGACAACGAACGCGCGCGGGTCTGGGCTGCGGCCTCGCGCGGCGAAGCACGGGTGATCGTCGGTACGCGTTCGGCGGTGTTCATCCCGCTGCCGCAGCCCGGCCTGTTGATCGTCGACGAAGAGCACGACGGCAGCTACAAGCAGCAGGACGGCATCCGCTACCACGCACGCGATTTCGCCCTGGTGCGGGCCAAGGCGCAGGGCATTCCGGTGCTGCTGGGCAGCGCCACGCCCTCATTGGAAACCCTGCACAACGCTTACGCCGGCCGCTATGCGCACCTGCGCCTGAAGCAGCGCGCCGGTGATGCCCGACCGCCGCGCGTGCGTATCCTGGATGTGCGCAAGCGTCCGCTGCGCGATGGCCTTTCCGCCGACGTACTGGCCGGCATCGGCGAACACCTGCAGCGTGGCCAGCAGGTGCTGGTGTTCAAGAACCGGCGCGGCTATGCGCCGGTGCTGCTGTGCCATGACTGCGGCTGGACCGCACCCTGCAACCGCTGCGATGCACCGATGACCGTGCATGGCGGTGGCCGTCGCCTGCAATGCCATCACTGCGGTGCGCGGCAGCCGGCACCGTTGGCCTGCCCCGCCTGTGGCAGCCTGGCACTGCAGCCGCAGGGCATCGGCACCGAGCGGCTGGAAGAACACCTGGTCAGTGCCTTCGCCGATTTCCCGGTGGTGCGCATCGACCGCAGCACCACCGCACGGCGCGATGCGCTGGAGCAGCAGTTGGCCAAGCTGGGCAATGAACCCGGCATCCTGGTCGGCACGCAGATCCTGGCCAAGGGCCACGACCTGCCCAAGCTGACGCTGGTGGTGGTGGTGGGCATCGACGAAGGCCTGTTCTCGGCCGATTTCCGCGCCAGCGAAAAACTGGCGCAGCAGCTGATCCAGGTAGCCGGCCGCGCCGGGCGCGCGCGCGATCCGGGCGAAGTGTGGTTGCAGACCCATCATCCGGGTCATCCGCTGCTGGAGACGCTGGTGAACGGTGGCTACCACCCGTTCGCGCAGGCCGAATTGAACCAGCGCGAGGCGGCGGGTTTTCCACCGTTCGCGCACCTGGCGCTGATGCGCGCCGAATCGCAGCAGCTGGAGCACGCCAATGCCTTCCTGCTCGCCGCGCGAAGGCTGCTGGGCGAGCAGAACGTGGTGGAAGCCTATGGGCCGATGCCCGCACCAATGCCACGCCGTGCTGGCTACCAGCGCACGCAGTTGTTGTTGTCGGCGGCGCAGCGGCCACCGCTGCACGGGGTGCTGGCACAGCTGGTGCCGCAGTTGTACGCGCTGCCGGAGGCACGCAAGGTGCGCTGGTCGCTGGATGTGGATCCGACCGACCTGTACTGATCTGGCAGAGCGCTGCCGAGCATGGCTCGGCACTACTGCAGAGCCCTGGATGGCTTGGGGTCGGATCCCTTTTCGCAGAAAAGGGCTCTGACCCCGAACGTCGCCCCTTCGCTTACGTCATCGGTGACATCACGCCGCGCTGGTATGCCGGGCGTTCACGCAGGCGTGCATACCACTCGGCCAGGTGCGGCAGGTCCGGACGCTGGATCGGCAGCTCGAACCACGCGTAGATCAACGAACCCAGGGCAATGTCACCCATGGCGAATTTCTCGCCCGACAACCACGGTTGCGTGGCCAGGGTCGCGTTGGGCAGCGCCAGGAAATCACCGGCACGCACGATCGCCGCATTGATGCGCGCCTCATCGCGGTCGGCCGGCGCGGTACGCATGATCCCCCAGATCAGTTCGGAGTACAGCGGCGCCATCCGCGAGGTGCTCCAGTCCATCCACTTCTCGGCCTGCGCACGCTCCATCGCGTCTTCCGCGTACAGCGTGCCCAGCGAATAGCGCGCACTGAGGTAGCGCACGATGGTGTTCGACTCCCACAGCGGCAGGCCGTGGTCTTCGATCACCGGCACCAGCCCGTTCGGGTTCATCGCCACGTACTCCGGCGACTGCGTTCCACCGTGGCTGCCACCCACCTCGATGGACTCGTACGGCAGGCCGATTTCCTCGGCACACCACAGCACCTTGCGGACGTTGCTGGAATTGCGGCGACCCCAGATCTTCAACATGCGGATTTCCTTGCGTGCAGCGCTGCGCCAAGAGGGCGCGGAGCCGTTACGATACGCCGATCCACAAGGGGAAATGGCATGACCGCATGGGATGCAGTGAATTACGTTCTGCTGGCAGCAGGGCTGGTGGCGCTGGTGCTGGGGTACCGCCGATCCAACCGCAACATGCTGCTGTGTGCCGGGCTGTTGCTGCTGGCATTCAACGGAGTTGAGGATTTCGCCGATGGATTCGCTGCGGGCTACGCTGGGTCCGACGCACGCGCTCTGTAGTGCGTGCGGAAAGCAGCCGAGCGTGGCTCGGCTCTGCTTTGCACCGGCGTTTTCCGGCGTTACCGGTTCTTCTTTGGCAGCGCGCGCACGTAGGAGGATTTACCGTCCTTCTTCAGCTCGAACAAACCGATTGCGGCCAGCAGATCGCTGAGCTTCCCGTAACCGTAGTTACGCGGATCGAACGAGGCCTGGTTGCCGATCTGGCTGCCGACCGGGCCCAGGTGCGACCAGCCATCCTCGCCTTCTGCCGAGGACACCGCGCGGCGCAGCATCTTCACCAGACGCGTGTCGCTGCGCATTTCCGCGCCGCTCTTGCGCGGGCGTGCATCGTCGCTGCTCGCCTGTTCGCTGGGCGCCTGTTCGTTCGATGATGGTTCGTTCGATGCCTGCTCCACATCCTGCACGCTGGCGTGGGTCTGCCCCAACGCTTCGAGATAGGTGAACTTCGAGCACGCGTTGACGAAGGGCTCCGGGGTCTTCTTTTCGCCGAAGCCATAAACCTTCACGCCATCGGTCAGCAGGCGCATCACCATCGGGGTGAAGTCGGCATCGCTGGACACGATCGCGAAGCCATCGAGGTTGCGCGCGTACAGCAGATCCATCGCGTCGATCACCATCGCCATGTCCGACGCGTTCTTGCCCTTGCTGTAGGCGAACTGCTGGATCGGTCGGATCGCGTATTCGTGCAGCACCGCCTCCCACCCTTTCAGCCGCGGGCTCTTCCAGTTGCCATAGGCACGGCGCACGTTGGCCACGCCATAACGGGCGACCTCGGCCAGGACTTCGTCGATCTTCGAGGCCGGTGCATTGTCGGCGTCGATCAACAGGGCGATGCGCTTTTCCGGTTCGCTCATGGACTCCTCACGGGCAGTTGCCTGAACCCGAGTATCGCCGATCCGGATGCACGCTGACGTGACAAGGACCGGCCGTGCGAAGATGCCAGGCACTTCCCCCATGCCCCCCCTGGAGTGAGTCGATGAGTCGTGATCGCGTCCCCCACCTGGTCGTTGTCGGCGGCGGTTTCGCCGGCCTGTGGGCCACCCGTGCGCTGGCCCGCGAACGCATACGCATCACCCTGGTCGACCGTCGCAACCATCACCTGTTCCAGCCGCTGCTGTACCAGGTGGCCACCGCGGGACTGTCGGCTCCGGATATCGCCGCGCCGCTGCGCCACATCCTCGGCCACCAGCGCAACGTGGAGGTGCGGCTGGGCGAAGTGGTGGCCATCGACAAGGAAGCCCGCCAGGTGCGCATGGCCGATGGCAGCACGCTGGACTACGACAGCCTGCTGCTGGCCACCGGCGCCACCCACGCCTATTTCGGCCACGACGAATGGGCCGACGATGCGCCCGGCCTGAAGACACTGGACGATGCCATCGCTCTGCGCCGCAAACTGCTGCTGGCGTTCGAGCGCGCCGAGGCCGAGCCGGACCCGGCGAAGAAGGCCGCATGGCTGAGCTTTGCGGTGGTGGGTGGTGGTCCGACCGGCGTCGAGCTGGCTGGCACCCTGGCTGAAATCGCCCGGCATACGCTGCGCAATGAGTTCCGCCACATCGATCCAGCCAGCGCCAAGGTGCGACTGGTCGAGGCCGGTCCGCGCGTGTTGTCGACCTTCCCTGAAGTGCTTTCGCTGAAGGCACGCCGGCAGCTGGAAAAGCTGGGCGTGGAAGTGATGACCGGCACGCCGGTCAGCCACATCGATGGACAGGGCTTCAAACTGGGCGACCAGTTCGTGCCCGCACGCACCGTGGTCTGGGCCGCCGGCGTGGCTGCCTCGCCGCTGGCGCGCACGCTGGTCGTGCCGCTGGACCGTGCCGGACGCGTGCCGGTGCAGCCGGACCTGACCCTGCCCGGCCATCCCGAACTGTTCGTGGCCGGCGACCTGGCCGCGCTGAGCCAGGCCAACGGCAAGCCGGTACCGGGCGTGGCCCCGGCCGCCAAACAGATGGGCAAGTACGTGGCGGAAACGCTTCGCGCACGCCTGCACGACAAGCCCGCGCCGGGGCCGTTCAAGTACGCCGACTTCGGCAACCTGGCCACCATCGGCCGCATGGCCGCGATCGTGCACCTGGGCAAGCTGCAGCTGTCCGGTGTGCTGGCCTGGTGGTTCTGGCTGGCCGCGCACGTGTTCTTCCTGATCGGTTTCCGCAACCGCGTCGTGGTGCTGTTGAACTGGGCGGTGGCGTACTGGAGCTACCAGCGCAGCGCGCGCATCATCTTCGGTGATGACCAGGACGACCGGCGACCGAAGCGGTAGGTACTGCCGTGGGTGACCTCTCGACCGACACAGTAGATCCACGCCATGCGTGGATGAATTTCTGTGCAGGCTGCATGGAGCGTAGCCACGCGTGGCGTGGCTCTACTGCTTCATCGGGCCGCTGGGCACCCGCTCATGTCCGGCAGAAATCTTCGCGCTAGGTAGTGCCGCGGGCACGTCCTCGACCGGCACAGTAGATCCACGCCATGCGTAGATGAATTTCTGTGCAGGCCGCAGGGAGCGTAGCCACGCATGCCGTGGATTCACCGTTTCATCGGGCCGCCGGGCACACGCCGTTTCGACCATGCTCGGCAGAAATCCTCCTTCCTCGCGGTGTCGGCAATCTGTGCAGCGCTCCAGTGCCGGGTGATCCAGACCGTCAGTGCGCTGCTGCTCAGGTGCCAGCGCAGCATGTCGTGCTGCGGCTGCCGCATCAGGTGGCGGCGTGCAACCCAGAACGCTTCGCGCTCGATATCAGTCGCCTTCTTCAGCGCTCCAGGATCGAAGAATCGCGTCGTGAAGCTCCATGGATTCATCGGCTGGAATCCCATGCGCGGCTCACCGCTGCATGCGGCCACACCACTGGGAGCGCGATCAGCCGGCTTCGGCCAGCCTTCCACCAGCGCCAGCCCCAGCAGGTACAGCAGGCCGGGCAGCAGCGCGATACCGGCTGCCAGCAGGACGACCGAGAGCCACGCTCTACCGGCGGCGCGCATTGCTCATTTCGCCTTCGGCTTCGGATACCACAGCGCGTTGACGATGACCCAGCGCTGGTCGAAGCGGCCCATGTGGAAGTAGTCGACGAACCACGGCGTTTCCAGCCGCACCGACGCCGCATTGCCGGTCACGTCCAGCACCGTGCAACGGCGGTCCCATTGCTCCTTCGGGGTCTTCAACGCGCCCTGCCTGGTCAACGCAACCAGTTCTTCCTTCGACATCCGGCGCAGGCCGAGGCGTTCGTCGGGCGTATCACCGAGTACCGCGCGCTTGGCCAGGTCCGGGTGCAGGGAACGGGCGACGCGCTGCGGGTCGGCTTCCAGCTGTCCGTCGACGTAGTCGTGGCAGGTCGCTTCGATGGCGGCGATGGTGGTGGCATCGGCAGCGGGGCTTGCCGCTGCGGAAAGCGCGAACAACAGGGCAACGGTGGACATCCGGGTCTCCAGCGCTGAGGGCTGGGCGATCATGGCATGGCCGGATGCGCCCCATCCACGCATGGCGTGGATCTACCGGCGATGTTGTAGAGCCGAGCCCACGCTCGGCTCTACAGAACAGCCTCGGCCGGCGCCTGCAGCCAGGCCAGCTTGCGCTCGCGCGGCTGCTGCTTGAGCTCCCATTCGGCGCGTGAGGCCGCTGCCCTGTCCGGGTATTCACGTACCGCCAAGACCCGCAGCGGCGGGCGCGACCGCGTGTAGCGTGCCCCCTTGCCGGCCTGGTGGGCGGCGAAACGGGCCTGCACGTCGGTGCTGATGCCGGCGTAATAGCTGCCGTCGCGGCATTCGAGCAGGTACAGGAACCACGGGCGGGAAGGCGAAACCATGGTCGGATTATGCCGTGCTGCACTGCAGCGGATATACTGGCGCCCGAATGCAGGAGAGAGGCGCCGCGCTGGCGCCCGCCGAAGGCGCAGGCTCCCATGATCGCTCAGGCCGGTGGGCTGGAATCCCACCAACCATGCATTCGACTCGCCGAGCTGGAGAGAGGTCACCGGGCATGCCCGGGACGATCCGCCGAAGGGGCACGCGGCTCACGCCGCTGAACTCTCAGGCAAAAGGACAGCGGGAGCGGCACCGGTCATCGTCATCCCGTCATTGCGCAGGCAATGGCGGTGGTCGCGCATGGCCGGCCCCACCGCGTCCGGAGCCTGTCCATGCTGCTGTCCATCATCTACCTGATCGCCATTTCCGCTGAAGCCATGACCGGCGCCCTGTCTGCTGGCCGCCGCCGCATGGACCTGTTCGGCGTGGTCATGATCGCCTGCGTCACCGCCCTCGGTGGCGGCTCGTTGCGCGACATCCTGCTCGGCCACTATCCGCTGGGCTGGGTGAAGCATCCCGAGTACCTGGGCTTCACCGTGTGCGCGGCGCTGATCGCCACCTGGGTGGCGCGCTGGATGCATCACTTCCGCCGCACGTTCCTGGTGCTGGACGGGCTGGGCCTGATCGCCTTCACGCTGATCGGCTGCTCGATCGCGCGCGAGGCCGGCCATGCACTGCCGATCGTGCTGATCGCCGGCATGCTCACCGGCGCCTTTGGCGGCGTGTTGCGCGACATCCTCTGCAACGAGGTGCCGCTGATCTTCCAGAAAGAGCTGTACGCGATCATCTCGCTGCTGACCGGTGCGGTGTATCTGCTGTTGCTGCACTGGGGCGTGGCCGATGCCACGGCGATCCTGTGCTGCCTGGGGGGTGGCTTCGCGGTGCGCCTGCTGGCGATCCACTACCGCTGGGAAATGCCGAAGTTCGTGTACCACGACGAAGTGCATTGATCGTTTGACGGTGATGCCGGCCGTCAGCCGGCATTTCCGGCTGCGTTGCATGACCAAGGTCACGCGGCGACGGCCCGCGTAAACCGCTACCATTGGCGCCCCGTCGCACGCGCGACGGCATCCAGCCACGCCGCGTCCGCGGCCCCGCCAGACAATCCCCCTCCCCGCTGCCCGTGGCCCTTCGTGGCGCCGACGGGCCCGCATGACCCTGCGTGCACGCAGGGCGCAGGATGCCCCATGTCTGTCGCCGAAAACTCCCGCTTTCGCCGTACCCGCCCGCTGCTGGTCGTTGCCGGCCTCGCCCTTGTCGCTGGCCTGGCGTGGTGGCTGTGGCCGCAGGCCGAGGCGGACGGTGGCGAACAAGCTGGTGCCGGCAAGGCAGTGCCGGTACGCATCGCCCGTGCCAGTGCCGAACCACTGGTGCTGCGGATGAAGGCGGTTGGTACGGTCACCCCGCTGCACAGCGTGGTGGTGCGCAGCCGCGTGGATGGCGAGCTGATGCGCCTGCATTTCCAGGAGGGTCAGCAGGTCAAGGCCGGTGACCTGCTGGCGCAGATCGATCCCCGCCCCTACCAGGTGAAGCTTGCGCACGCACAGGGTACGCAGCAGCAGAACCTGGCCGAGCTGGAGAACGCCGAGCGCCAGTTGCAGCGCTACCGCGAACTGCAGCGCCAGAACTACGTGTCCGCGCAGGAACTGAGCGACCAGCAGAGCAAGGTGCGGCAACTGCAGGGGCGTCGCCTCAGCGACCAGGCGTCGGTGGACGAAGCGCGACTGCAGCTGCAGTACACCCGCATCGTCGCCCCGGTCAGCGGCCGCGTCGGCCTGCGCCGGCTGGACGTAGGCAACCTGGTGCACGCCAGCGACACCGAAGGCCTGGTCACGCTGGCGCAGACGGCGCCGATCAGCGTGCTGTTCACCGTGCCCGAACCAGAGCTTCCCGCCCTGCTCGATGCCGTACAGGCGCAGCCGGCGCTGGCGGTGGAGAGCTGGGACCGTGAAGAACGTCGACAGCTCGCCAGCGGCACCCTGTCCAGCGTCGACAACCGCATCGATACCGCCACCGGCACACTGAAGCTGCGCGCGCAGTTCGACAACGCCGATCAGGCGCTGTTCCCCAACCAGTTCGTCAATGTGCGCCTGCAGCTGGGTGAGCATCCCGCGCTGCTGGTTCCCGATGCCGCCGTGCAGTTCGGCAGCCAGGGCAACTACGTGCACATCATCGACAAGAACAACAAGGCACAACGACGCACGGTGGTGCTCGGCCCGGCCGATGACGGTCGCGTTGCGGTGCGTTCCGGCCTGGTAGCCGGTGACAAGGTGGTGATCGAAGGCATCGACGGACTGGAAGACGGCACCACGGTGGAGATCATCACCGAGGAGGCATCGACCAAGGCCGGCGCATGAACCTCTCGCGCGCCTTCATCCTGCGCCCGGTCGCCACCACGTTGCTGATGGTGGCGCTTCTGCTGTCCGGGGTACTGGCCTATCGCCTGCTGCCGGTGGCGGCGCTGCCGCAGGTCGACTACCCGATCATCCAGATCACCACGCTGTATCCCGGTGCCAGCCCGGAGCTGACCACGCGCACCATCACTGCGCCGCTGGAGCGCCAGCTCGGGCAGATTCCCGGACTGAAACAGCTGTCGTCCACCAGTTCCGGCGGCGCCTCGGTGATCACCCTGCAGTTCGGCCTGGAGGTGTCGCTGGGTGTGGCCGAACAGGACGTGCAGGCGGCGATCAACGCGGCCGGCAGCTTCCTGCCCGGTGATCTGCCGGTGCCGCCGGTGTACCGCAAGGTCAATCCGGCCGACACGCCGATCCTGACCTTGGCGGTGACCTCGCAGGGCCTGTCGCTGCCGCAGGTGCACGATCTGGTCGA
This sequence comes from Stenotrophomonas sp. PA-6-5C, assembly GCF_021605635.1. Taxonomy (NCBI): domain Bacteria; kingdom Pseudomonadati; phylum Pseudomonadota; class Gammaproteobacteria; order Lysobacterales; family Lysobacteraceae; genus Stenotrophomonas; species Stenotrophomonas sp. PA-6-5C. Next base: position 20,451 of record NZ_WKEE01000061.1, on the reverse strand, counting down.
CACCCGCATCGCGCAGCGGCTGGCACAGCTGCCCGGTGTCGGTCTGGTCAGCCTGGCCGGTGGCCAGCGCCCCGCCGTGCGCATCCAGGTCAACCCGGGCGCGCTGGCCGCCAACAACCTGGGCATGGACCACATCCGCACCGCGATCGCCGCCGCCAACGTCAACCTGCCCAAGGGCAGCTTCGATGGCCCGATCCGCGCGGTGATGCTCGATGCCAACGACCAGATGCGCAGCATTGCCGAGTACCGCGCGCTGGTGCTGGCCTGGCGTGAGGGCGCACCGCTGCGGCTTGGCGACGTGGCCACCATCACCGATGGTGCCGAGAACCGCCAGCTGGCGGCATGGAGCGGCACCACCCCGGCGGTACTGGTGAACATCCAGCGCCAACCAGGCGCCAACGTCATCGCCGTGGTCGAACAGGTGCGTGCGTTGCTGCCGCAACTGCAGGCCACGCTGCCGGCCGGCGTGCAGATGACCGTGCTCAGCGACCGCACCGAATCGATCCGTGCGTCCGTGCGCGGCGTACAGAAGGAACTGGTGCTGGCCATCGCGCTGGTGGTTCTGGTGACCTGGGTGTTCCTGCGCAACCTGCCGGCCACGCTGATTCCCAGCGTGGCGGTGCCGCTGTCGCTGATCGGTACGTTCGCGGTGATGCTGCTGGCCGGCTATTCGCTCAACAACCTCACGCTGATGGCGCTGACCATTGCCACCGGCTTCGTGGTGGACGATGCGATCGTAATGCTGGAGAACATCGCCCGCCACCTGGAAGACGGTGAAAGCCCGCGCGAGGCGGCGCTGAAAGGTGCCAGCGAGATTGGCTTCACCCTGGTATCGCTGACGGTCTCGTTGATCGCCGTGCTGATCCCGTTGCTGTTCATGGCCGACCTGGTGGGCGCGCTGTTCCATGAGTTCGCGATGACGCTGGCGGTGGCCATCGGCATTTCGCTGCTGGTGTCGCTGACCTTGACGCCGATGTTGTGCGCGCGCTTCCTGAAGCCGCATGCCAAGCGGTCAGAACCCCAAGGGGATCTGACCCCGGCCGTGGGGTCGGATCCCCTTGGGGCTCGGACCCCATCCCCACCAAAGCGCGATGTCTTCGACCACATCATCGCCCTCTACGACCGCCAGCTGCGTTGGGTGCTGCAGCGTCAGCCGCTGATGCTGCTGGCGACGGTGGCCACGCTTGCGCTCACCGTGGCGCTGTACTTCGCCGTGCCCAAGGGCTTCTTCCCGGTGCAGGATGCCGGCCTGGTGCAGGGCATCAGCGAAGCCCCGCAGGCGATCTCGTTCCAGGCCATGCGCGAGCGCCAGCTTGCCCTGGCCACGGCCATCGAACAGGACCCGGCCGTGGCCAGCCTGTCCTCCTACATCGGCGTGGACGGCAACAATGCGGCCCTCAATACCGGCCGCCTGCTGATCGAACTGAAGCCACATGGCGAGCGCGAGAGTGCCGACGTGGTGATGGCACGCCTGCAGCAGCGCGTGGCGAGGATTCCCGGCATCACCCTGTACCTGCAACCGGTGCAGGAGCTGGGCATCGAAGACCGCATCAGCCGCAACCAGTACCAGTTCACCCTGACCACGCCGGACCTGCAGACGCTGGAAACCTGGACACCGAAGCTGCTGCACGCGCTGCGCCAGTCGCCCGCGCTGCGCGATGTGGCCAGCGACCTGCAGATGCAGGGCCGACAGGCCAAGGTGAGCATCGACCGCGATGCCGCCGCACGTCTGGGCGTGAGTGTGGAAGCGGTGGCCGACGCTCTGTACGACGCCTACGGGCAACGGCAGATCTCGACCATCTTCACCCAGGCCAGCCAGTACCGGGTGGTGCTGGAGGCCGATCCGGCGCGGCAACCGGGGCCGGAGGCGATCACCGGCCTGCGCGTGCGCAGCAGCAACGGCCAGACCGTGCCGCTGGGCGCGGTGGCGCGCGTCGAGCAGGGGCCGACGGCCCTGCTGCGCAACCATGTCGGCCAGTTCCCGGCGGCCACGCTGTCGTTCAACCTTGCGCCCGGCGTATCGCTGGGTGAAGCGGTGGATGCGGTGCATGCCGCGCAGGCGCAGGTGGCATTGCCGCAGAGCATCGAGCTGCGCCTGCAGGGTGCGGCGGCGGCCTTCAGCAGCTCGTTGTCGAGCACGCTGTGGCTGATCCTTGCCGCCGTGGTGGTGATGTACATCGTGCTTGGCGTGCTCTACGAGAGCTTCATCCACCCCATCACCATCCTCTCCACCCTGCCCTCGGCGACCGTGGGCGCTCTGGCCGCGTTGTGGGTGAGCGGACGCAGCCTGGACCTGATCGCGGTGATCGGCATCGTGCTGCTGATCGGCCTGGTGAAGAAGAACGCGATCATGATGATCGACTTCGCGCTGGACGCGCAGCGCACGCGTGGCATGAGTCCGCGTGAAGCCATCCACCAGGCGGCGCTGCTGCGCTTCCGGCCGATCCTGATGACCACCCTGGCTGCGCTGTTCGGCGCGGTACCGCTGATGCTGGCCAGTGGCTCGGGCGCCGAGCTGCGGCAGCCGCTGGGCTGGGTGATGGTGGGTGGCCTGATGGTCAGCCAGGTGTTGACCCTGTTCACCACGCCGGTGATCTACCTGGCCTTCGACCGCCTGCAGCGTCGCCGCGCGGCGGCACCCGCAACATCAGACGAGGCCGGCGCATGACCCCTGTGGCGCGCCTGGCACAGGCCTGCGTGCAGCGTCCGGTGGCGACCCTCCTGCTGGCGGTGGCGCTGGTACTGGCCGGCCTGCTGGCGCTGCGCCTGCTGCCGGTGGCACCACTGCCCCAGGTCGACTATCCCGCAATTGAAGTCAGTGCCAGCCTGCCCGGCGCCTCGCCCGAATCGATGGCGGCGACCGTGGCCACACCGCTGGAGCGTGCGCTGGGCAGCCTGCCCGGCATCTCGCGCATCGATTCAGCCAGCACCCAGGGGCAGACCGAGATCGAACTGAAGTTCGTGCTCGGCCGCGATATCGACGAGGCCGCGCGCGAAGTGCAGGCTGCGATCAACCTCGCTCGCGGCCAGCTGCCCAGCGGCATGCCCGGCATGCCGCAGTACCGCAAGGTCAACCCGTCGCAGGCGCCGATCCTGGCGCTGGCGCTGACTTCGGACACGCTCTCGCCGGGCCAGCTGTACGACCTCGGTTCGACCGTGCTGGCGCAGAAGCTGTCGCAGGTACCGGGCGTGGGCGAAGTGCAGGTGGGCGGCAGCGCGCTGCCGGCGGTTCGCGTATCGCTGGACCCGAATGCCCTCAATCACGCAGGGCTGGCGCTGGAGGACGTGGCACAGGCGATCAGCCGCGCCAACGCGGTGCGTCCCTTGGGTGCGGTCGCAGGCGCGCAGCAGCACTGGCAACTGGAGGCGCCGCTGCAGCTGCGCCAGGCCGCGCAGTACCGGGAACTGGCGTTGAAGGCCAGCGATGATCGCCTGCTGCGGCTGGGCGATGTCGCCGCCGTCGCCGATGGCGTGGAGGATCGCTATGCCAGTGGCTTCCACAACGAACGCCCGGCCGTGCTGCTGATCGTCAGCCGCCAGCCCGGCGCCAACATCATCGCCACCGTCGATGCGATCCAGGCGCAGCTGCCGCAGCTGCACGCCCTGCTGCCGAGCACGGTGGACATGCGGCTGGTGATGGACCGCTCACCTGTGATCCGCGCCACCCTGCACGAAGCAGAAGTGACCCTGCTGCTGGCGATCGCGCTGGTGGTACTGGTGGTGCTCGGCTTCCTTGGCCACTGGCGTGCGGCACTGGTACCCAGCGTGGCGATTCCGGTGGTGCTGTTCGGCACGCTGGCGTTGATCGCGCTGATGGGCTTCTCGCTCAATACCCTCTCGTTGATGGCCCTGATCGTGGCGGCGGTACTGGTGGTGGATGACGCCATCGTGGTGCTGGAAAACATCGCGCGCCATCGCGAACTGGGTGCTGACCGCTGGCAGGCGGCGGTGCGCGGTGCATCGGAAGTGGGCGCTACGTTGCTGTCGATGAACCTGGCGCTGGCCGTGGTGTTCGTCTCGATCCTGTTCCTGGACGATTTCGTCGAGCGCCTGTTCCGCGAATTCTCGCTGACCCTGGTGGCGGCGATGACGGTGTCGGTGCTGGTGGCACTCAGCCTGGTGCCGATGCTGTGCGCGCGCCTGTTCGTCGATGACGCACAACCGCCCTCGCGCTGGCAGCGCGGCAGCAATGCGCTGTTCGAGCGCGTGCGTGGCGCCTATCTGCGCACCCTGCAGGCCAGCCTGCGGCACCTGCGCTGGCCATTGCTGGCCTTCGTGGCGGTGATCGCACTCAATGCCTGGCTGTTCCAGCAGGTACCCAAGGGCATCGTTCCGCAGCAGGACACCGCACAGCTGCGCGGCTTCGCGCGTGGCGATGACGGCCTGTCCTTCCAGGCGATGCAGCCGAAGATCGATGCCTACCGCAAGCTGCTGCTGTCCGACCCGGCCATCGAGGACATCATCGGGTACATCGGCGGCAGCAACGGGGTCAACAACGCCTTCATCATGATCAAGATGAAGCCGCTGGCCGAGCGCGGCGTCTCCAGCCAGCAGGTGATCGACCGCCTGCGTGCACGCCTGCCCAAGTTGCCTGGGGGCAACCTCTATCTGTGGGTGGACCAGGACATCCGCCTGGAAGGCGCCGGCAGCAGCGGCAAGTACGAGTTCCAGTTGCTGTCGGCCGATACCGCGCCATTGCGCCAATGGGCACCGAAGGTCGCTGCTGCGCTGCGTGGCCTGCCGGAACTGGTGGACGTGGAAGCACAGGGCGAGGCCGGCATGCGCCAGGTGATGCTGGACATCGACCGCGAGGCCGCCGCGCGCCACGGCGTGGACCTGCGTACCGTGGCCAACATGCTCAACAACTCCTTCAGCCAGCGCCAGGTCGCCACGTTGTACGACAGCCTCAACCAGTACCGCGTGGTGATGGAGCTGGACCCGAAGCACACCCAGGACCCGGGCACGCTGGCACGGTTGCAGGTGATCGATGGCGGCGGCCAGCGCATTCCGCTGTCGAGCATCGCCAGCTGGCGCTATGGCATGGCGCCGGACCGCGTGTACCACAGTGAGCAGTTCGCCTCGATCTGGATCGAGTTCGCGCTGGCGCCGGGCGTGGGCCTGGAGCAGGCCACGCAGGCCATTGATGCGGCGATGGCCAAACTGATGCTGCCGCGCTCGGTGCAGGCCAAGCTGTCCGGCGAGGCCGGCGGCCTGGAGCAGCTGCGGTCGCGCCAGTTGTGGCTGGTGCTGGGTGCCACCCTGGCGGTGTACCTGGTGCTGGGCATCCTCTACGAGAGCTTCCTGCAGCCCTTGGTGATCCTGTCCACGCTGCCGTCGGCCGGTATCGGCGCGCTGCTTGCACTGTGGCTGTTCGGCAACGAACTGAACCTGATCGCGTTGCTGGGGCTGTTCCTGCTGGTGGGTGTGGTGATGAAGAACACCATCCTGCTGGTCGACTTCGCATTGGCCGGCGAACGCCGCGGGCTGAGTGCGCGCGATGCGGTGATGGACGCTGCACGATTGCGCCTGCGGCCGATCCTGATGACCTCGCTGGCGGCACTGCTGGGCACGTTGCCGCTGATGCTGGCCAACGGCGAAGGCTGGGAGCTGCGGCAGCCGCTGGGCATCGCCATTGTCGGCGGGTTGCTGGTCAGCCAGTGGCTGACGTTGTACACGACCCCGGCGATGTATCTGGCGTTGGCGAGGATGCGGGCGGGGCGTTGAGCGGGACCGCGTCATCCACGCATGGCGTGGATCTACATAACCGGGTCGGGGTTCACACCACCCCGGCGATGTACCTGGCGCTGTCGTACATACGCAGCGCCAGGCGCATCGCCGGTGCAGACGGGCCGGTCTCCAACTCCGACCGGCCCTGATCGCGGCCGCACCCCCGCAGGCGCTGGCCACCATCCACACACGTGCCGCCGTCAGGCGGCTTCGGACACCTTCACTTCGCGGCGGGCGCGGACGGCAGCAGCCAGCCGCTCCAGCACCGTCACGGTGGTGTCCCAGTCAATGCAGCCATCGGTGATGCTCTGGCCGTAGACCAGCGGCTGGCCTTCCACCAGCTCCTGACGGCCACCGACCAGATGGCTTTCGACCATCACACCGACGATGCGCTGCTCACCGTCTTCCAGCTGGATGGCGATGTCTTCGATCACCTTCGGCTGGTTCTCATGGTTCTTCAGGCTGTTGGCGTGGCTGGCATCGATCATCAGCCGCGTCGGCAGCTTGGCCTTGGCCAGTGCCTGGCAGGCATCGGCCACGCTGGCCGCATCGTAGTTCGGCTGCTTGCCACCACGCAGGATCACATGGCAGTCCGGGTTGCCGGTGGTGGAGACGATGGCGGTGCCGCCCTGCTTGGTGACCGACAGGAAGTGATGCGGGTTCGAGGCCGCGCCCACGGCATCGGCGGCGATCTTGACGTTGCCGTCGGTGCCGTTCTTGAAGCCGACCGGGCACGACAACCCCGACGCAAGTTCGCGATGCACCTGGCTTTCGGTGGTGCGTGCACCGATCGCGCCCCATGCCACCAGGTCGGCGATGTACTGCGGCGAGATCACGTCGAGGAACTCGACACCGGCAGGCAGGCCGAGCTTGTTGATGTCACGCAGCAGGCCACGGGCGATGCGCAGGCCCTTGTCGATCTTGAAGCTGCCATCCAGGTCCGGGTCGTTGATCAGGCCCTTCCAGCCCACCGTGGTACGCGGCTTTTCGAAGTACACGCGCATGACGATTTCCAGTTCGCCGGCCAGCGCATCGCGCAGCGGCTTCAGGCGCTGTGCGTACTCGATGGCGGCTTTCGGGTCGTGGATCGAGCATGGCCCGACCACCACGGCCAGGCGGTCGTCGCGGCCGTGCAGGATCTGGTGCAGGGCCGCGCGCGAGGCGCTGACGGTGTCGGAGGCTTCGTCATCGCAGGGCAGCATCGCCAGCAGCTGGGCAGGCGGTGTCAGCGGTTCGATGGTGCGGATACGCAGGTCGTCGGTGTGCGGGGGCATGGTGGGGGTCTCTACGGAACGTTGGGGGTCCGCAGCGTGGCGACATGAAAAAAGCCGCCAGGTTCGCTGGCGGCTTTCGGGAATGCGTCTGAAGCTTTCTTCAGGGTGAGCGCAATCCTTCCTCCGCCGGGGGCTTCGGAAAGTAATACCAATAAAAGCTGGCGTGGGTTGCGTTCATGGGATCTATTGATAACACAGGGTTTTGGCAGGTGCCAACTGTTTCATCCGCAACTGCGGGCGCGGTTCAGCGGACTATCGGCCGCCATGCACTTCCACGTCCAGCAACAGCGTCTCGTGGATGTCGACCCAGCGCTCCACTACCCGGTCCAGTTCCTGCCTGGCCTCATCCAGCTGTTCGGGGTTGAGCATGGATCGGGCCGTATACAGATCGGACACCAGCTGCCGCAGGGTGGCTTCCTGGATGGCGACCACCGGCCCTTCCAGGCCGGGTACCTGCAGCGCAGGACTGCTGCCCAGCGCTCCGTACAACGTCACCTGGATCTTGCTCTGCATGCTCGACTTCCCTGCGGATGGATACGGCCGAGCGCCATCTTTACCCGGAATGGATGAGGCGCGCATGTGCCACCGCAGGCCGCACTACAGCGCTGCGAGGTCCGCCAGGTGCTGGGCCATCGCATCCACTGCGCCCACGGCATTGGTGGTGGCGAAGTAGTCATGCCAGCCGGTGGCACTGATGGCGGCCATCAGCGCATCGGCATCTGCACGGCTGGCGCACTGCCAGACCGCGTAGTACTGCTCGGCGCTGGCATGTGTCACCTCGCTGGCCACGCGGCCCATCGCCAACGGTGCGATGCATGCGGGGTCGAATTGCTGCATGCCGGCACCGATACGGGTGAAGAAGGTGTTGCGCTGTTCGGCGGACAAGGCTTTCCAGGCCGGCGTCGCGGTGTACAGCTCGATGAGGAGGTGGGACATGGGGTCTTCCTTGGGGGTCATGGGGTTGCCGGCCAGCGGCCGGCATCAGCGGGAAACGGGTGAACGGTGCTGCGTTACAGCGAGCGCAGCGCACGCTTGCGGATGTAGGCGTTGGCGACGCTGTCGCGGGTTGACTGCCACCTCGTGCACACAGTGCGCACCCAATCAGATTGGCTCTTGCCGGCGTCGTTGAGCCAGTTGCCCACCGAGTCCTGCACGTAGCGCTCGGGATCATCGGCCAGTGTTTCCAGCAAGGGCAGCACGTGCTCGGGCTGCTGCTTGAACAGCGCAATGTGCGTGGCCCAGACACCGCGGGGGCGCAGCGCCTCACAGGCGAAGCGGCGCAGATGCAGCGACGGCTGCTGCGCCCAGGGTTGCAGCAGAGCGAGCGCCTCCAGTGGCCCGGCGACGATATCGCTGCGCAGCGCCAGCCACGCCCATTCGCGCACACCGAAGTGCGGATCGTCTGCCAGTGGATGCATCGCCTGCAGCTTGTCGGCCAGCGTCGCCTGCGCGTCAGCGCCGATCAGATAGCACGCCCACCCCCGCACGGTGTCGGAGGGATGGGCCTGCCAGTGCTGCACGTCGCCCTGCCCTGCCTCGCGCAGCAGCGCTGCGGCCAGGGCCATGCGCTGGGTGATTCCCTTGCCCGCGGCGGCGCGCATGCGCTGTATCGCGGCCGGTGGCAAGGTCGGTGCCACTGCCTGCAGCAACGCAGCAAAGTCCACCGCCAGGCACTCGGCCAGATGCGTGCTGGCGGCGCTTCCCGCATTGAGTGCCCGCAGGCGTGCGGAGGCGATGGCGGTGCTCATGTGCCTGTTTTCTGGCCTGCGTCGGTGTGTCGCCAGACCTTTTCCAACAGCAGCGACAACTGCGCCTGTTCGCTGGAATCAAGACCGTTGAACAGTCCGCCGATCCATTGCGTGTGCTGGTCGAACAACTCATCTGCCAGGCGTTTGCCGCGTGCCGTCAGCACGATCTGCAGACGTCGACCATCTTCGGCGTCGCTGCGCCGCTGCAGCAGGCCGTCACGCTGCAGGCCATCGAGCAATCCGCTGATGGTGGCGCGGGTGACGCCGGCACGTTCGGCCAGCTCGTGCGGCGGCAACATGCCGCCGGCGCCGTGCAGCAGGAACAGCACGACGAAGCGGCCTTCGCTGAGGCCGTGCGGCGCGAGGCGTGTGGCGCAGTCACGATCGATCGCGCCGGACAAGGCGAGCAGCTGGAAACACAGGCGCAGCTGCGCGACATTGGCGTGACCCCGCCGCTGCGCCTCCTCGACGAGGGCCTGGTGCTTCAACTCAAGCATCGCGTATCCAGATATGCTTAGGCAGCTAATCATAATCCATGAGGCAAGAACTGCAAGCCTCCCGCCGCCGCCGGCAGGGTCCGCAGCTCATCGATCGCGGAGATGCATCGCTACCATTCCATCACCCGCGACGGTGGGCCGGGATGCGACGGAAACAACGGCAGCACCTCTTCGGCCAGTTCCTGCAGCACATCGGCAGCTGGGCGCTGCGAGAACTGGATGCCGAGCGCGGCATGGTTGACTCCTGCACGCTGCCAGGCTTCCAGCAGCGCGATCAACCCCTTACGCCCGGTACGCAGGCAGTAGCCACCCTGCAGCGGCACGCGCGGATGGTCCGGGTCATCCACCAGATCCAGCCATTCATTGGTCATGTGCGGACGGAAGCCGCCGTCGGGAATCTGCGCGCGCCATGCGCGGATCTTCGCCGCCAGCCGCTGTGGTCCTGCCGTGTCATGGGTCGCGTCGGGATAGGTCAGCCAGCCGTCGGCGTGCTCGCCGATCCATTGCAGCGACTGCCGGGCACCACCGGTGACGATCAGCGGAATGCGACCGCTGACCGGCGGCGGCAGCAGCTGCACGCCCTGCGCGGCCCAGGGATGGCCGGCCAGCGTCCCGTCTGCGGGCTGCAACCATTGCCGGAAGGCCACCACGGCGTCGGCGAACCGTTCACCACGTTGGGCGTGGTCCAGGCCATAGGCGGGAAACTCAAGCGGTCGATCACCCGAGGCAATGCCCATCACCAGCCGCCCTGCGGACAACTGATCGATCGACGCGGCCGCCTTGGCCAGGTCGATGGGATGCCGCAGTGGCATCACCACGCTGCCTGTCGCCAGCGCGACGCGATGGGTGCGCGCGGCCAGCCATGCGAGATACGTGAACGGATCGAACACCTGTCCGGCATCACCGAACTGGGGATCGAACAGCGGAACATCGCGCACCCAGACCGCAGCGAAGCCATGGCGGTCGATGGCTTCCACCAGCGCGGTCTGTCCCTGCAGTACCGCCATGTCGCCCTGGTAGAAACGCAGCGGCAGGAAGATGCCCAAGGTCAGCGCATCGGCGCGGAACATGCGCTGATAACCGGCATGGCCGGCGAAGGTTGCTGCCGAAGCACCGTGGATCGAAAGGGAGGCTGTCATCGCAGGGATCTCCTCAAGGCCCGGTCGCTGGCTCAGGCAGCAGCACGCCACGCTGGACCGCGGGCCGCGCGGCTACGCGCTGGTACCACGCCGAAAGATGGCGATGGCGCGAGAAGTCGATGTCGATCACGCGGAGCACATGCAGCCAACCGAAGTGGGCGATGTCGGCGATCGAGTAGTCATCGCCGGCCAACCAGGGACGCGCGGCCAAGCGTGCATCGAGGATCGCGAAGATGTCTTCGGAGAGGTGCCGGTAGCGCTCGATCGCCGGCAGGTAACGTTCCTGCGCGAAGTGTTCGAAATGCACGCGCTGGCCGAAGATGGGACCGACGCTGGAGGCATGGAACATCAGCCAGGTGATGGCGTCCCAGCGCGCGGCCGGTGCCTGTGGCAACAATGCTCCGCCCTGCTCGGCGAGGTACAGTAGGATCGCCGCCGATTCGAACAGCACGATGCCTCTGGCGCGGTCTTCGAGGACCGGAATGCGACCATGCGGGTTGAGGCGCAGGAAATCTGGATGGCGGTGTTCACCCTGTTCGATGCGCACGTGGTGCAGGCGATAGGGCAGGCCCAGCTCCTCCAGCGCGATGGTGGCCTTGTAGCCATTGGGTGAGCTGTCGGTATGCAGGTGCAGCGAAGGTTCGGTCACGGAGACGTCCTGGAGGCAGAAATCGGGTGCACGCGCGCTGCCCGCCCACACCATGGGCAGGGCGAAGCGATGTGGAAAAGGCGCTGCAGCGACCGTGCAACCAGTCTAGGAACCGGGCATGCAGGTGGGAAACGATGTCTGCTGAAGTTGCAGTTGAGCCCAGCTCAACATCGCGCGCACCGACGCGACAGCCATCGACCCGGCCGATATGCTGTGCTTTGCGCTGGCCGGTGAACGTGCCGACGTCTCGCCAGCATCGTCACGGGAGAATGGAAGATGGGTGCGGTACTGCCCTTGCTGGCCCTGCGGGCCTTCGTTGAAACCAGCCGCCACGGCAGCCTGACAGCGGCCGCCGAAGTGATGGGCGTGACACCCGGTGCCGTCAGCCAGCAGCTGCGGCAGTTGCAGGAACGGCTCGGCGTCAGCCTGTTCGATCGAACCCGCCATGGCGTGGTGCTCAGCGCGGCCGGCAGCCGCATCTACCCGGAACTGCGTCAGGCCTTCGATCAGATCGCCAGCAGCCTGCACGCACTGGAAGCGTGGCAAGGCAGGTCATCGTTGCGGATCAGCGCCGCGCCCAGTTTCGCCGCGCAGTGGCTGGCGCCGCGACTGGCCGATTTCAGCGCGCGGCATCCAGGAATCGACGTGCAGTTGGATGCCAGCCCCACGTTGGTGGACCTGCGCCGTGATGGCATTGACATCGCGATCCGGCATGGCCTGGGCCAGTATCCGGGGCTGCATGCAGAGCACCTGTTGGCACCGGCGTTGCTGCCGGTGGCAAGCCCCGCGCTGCTGGCAACCGTGCCAGCGATCACCCGCGTGCAGCACTGCCTGCGGCTGCCGCTGCTGCAGGACAGCGAACGCAGTGACTGGCGTCTGTGGTTCCAGGCTCTGGGCCTGCCACAGGATGCGCGCCTGCAGCGCGGCCCCGCCTTCGACGACGATCTGTTGTTGATACGTGCGGCGGCAGCCGGCCAGGGCATCGCGCTGGTGCGCGACATCCACGTGGCCGACGAAGTGGCCAGCGGTCGCCTGCAGGTGGTCCTGCAGCAGCCGTGGCCGCAGTCCTTCGCCTACTACGCCGTGACCCGGCCTGGCAGCGAGGGCAGCGACAGAGCGATGGTGGCAGCGTTCCTGGCGTGGCTGCAGGACAACATATCGACGGCACGCGCAGCGTAGCGGCGGTCAATCCCGCGTTGCCCGCGTAGATGCACGCCAAGCGTGGATGCAGCCCACAAAAAAACCCCGCCTTGCGGCGGGGTTTTTCATTGCAGCAGGGAAGCGTGCCGACCTGGGTCGGCCGCTACCGGTGCAGCGGGACTTAGAAGTCCATGCCGCCCATGCCACCCATGCCGCCCATGCCGCCAGCGCCGCCCATGGCCGGCTCGTCCTTCTTCGGAGCGTCGGCAACCATGGCTTCGGTGGTGATCATCAGGCCAGCGATCGAGGCGGCGTTCTGCAGCGCCGAACGGGTCACCTTGGTCGGGTCCAGGATGCCGAACTGCAGCATGTCACCGAACTCGCCGGTGGCGGCGTTGTAGCCGAAGCTGCCGGTGCCTTCCTTGACCTTGTTGACGATGACCGACGGCTCTTCGCCGGCGTTGGCGACGATTTCGCGCAGCGGGGCTTCCATCGCGCGCAGGGCGATCTGGATGCCGTGGTTCTGGTCTTCGTTGGCACCCTTCAGGCCAGCCAGCGCGGACACCGCACGGACCAGGGCAACGCCGCCGCCCGGAACCACGCCTTCTTCAACGGCCGCACGGGTCGCGTGCAGGGCGTCGTCGACGCGATCCTTCTTTTCCTTCATTTCGATTTCGGTCGAAGCGCCAACCTTGATCACTGCAACGCCACCGGCCAGCTTGGCCACGCGCTCCTGCAGCTTCTCGCGGTCGTAGTCCGAGGAGGTGTCTTCGATCTGGGTCTTGATCTGCGCAACGCGCGAATCGACCGCAGCCTTGTCACCCACGCCATCGATGATGGTGGTGTTTTCCTTGGAAACCTGCACCTTCTTGGCGCGGCCCAGGTCCTTGATGGTGGCCTTTTCCAGCGACAGGCCGACTTCCTCGGAGATCACGGTGCCGCCGGTCAGCACGGCCATGTCTTCCAGCATCGCCTTGCGACGGTCGCCGAAGCCCGGAGCCTTGACGGCCACGACCTTGACGATGCCGCGGATGGTGTTGACCACCAGGGTCGCCAGCGCTTCGCCTTCGACTTCCTCGGCCACGATCAGCAGCGGCTTGCCGGCCTTGGCGACGCCTTCCAGCACCGGCAGCAGGTCACGGACGTTGGAGATCTTCTTGTCGTGCAGCAGGATGTACGGGTCATCCAGGTCAGCGGTCTGCGACTGCTGGTTGTTGATGAAGTACGGGGACAGGTAGCCGCGGTCGAACTGCATGCCCTTGACCACGTCCAGCTCGTTGTCCAGGCCCGAGCCTTCTTCAACGGTGATCACGCCTTCCTTGCCGACTTCCTTCATCGCGTTGGCGATGATCTGGCCGATCGACTCGTCCGAGTTGGCCGAGATCGTGCCGACCTGGGCAATGGCCTTGTCGTCAGCGGTCGGCTTGGAGATGTTCTTCAGCTCGGCGACGGCAGCCACGACGGCCTTGTCGATACCGCGCTTGAGGTCCATCGGGTTCATGCCGGCAGCAACGGCCTTGGCGCCTTCGCGGATCAGGGCCTGGGCCAGCACGGTGGCGGTGGTGGTGCCGTCGCCGGCGTCGTCGTTGGTACGCGACGCGACTTCCTTCACCATCTGCGCGCCCATGTTCTCGAACTTGTCAGCCAGTTCGATTTCCTTGGCGACGGACACGCCGTCCTTGGTGATGGTCGGGGCGCCGAAGCTCTTCTCGAGCACGACGTTGCGGCCCTTCGGGCCCAGGGTGGCCTTGACGGCATTGGCGAGAACGTTGACGCCGCGCACCATGCGCGAACGGGCGTCTTCACCGAAACGAATATCCTTGGCAGCCATTGCAGTTACCTCATTGGTAGCGCCGGGCCATGCCCGGCGGCTGGGTGTTTGGAATCAGGGGATGAAGCAGGTCGCGCCGACGCTCAGCCGATGACGGCGAGCACGTCGTCTTCGCGCAGGACCTTGTATTCGACGCCTTCGCTCTTGTACGAGCTGCCGGCGTACTGGCCGTAGATGACCTTGTCACCGACCTTCAGCGACGGAGCGCGCACGGTGCCGTTGTCCAGCGGCTTGCCCGGGCCCACGGCCACGACTTCACCCTTGGTGGACTTTTCCTTGGCGGAGTCCGGGATCAGGATGCCACCGGCGGAAACTTCGTCGGCTTCGATCGGCTTGACCACAACGCGGTCGTGCAGCGGCTTGATGCTCATGTGGGACCTCTTAAGTTATTGATTGGTCTGAAAAAGTCCGGCGATGTTAGCACTCGCACCAGGCGACTGCCAGCAACGCGCGTGAAAAAGCCCGACAGGTCGGGAGCACGACAGAGATGGAGACCTCCGGAGGCCTTTCAAGGCCCGCCGCCGAAATTTTTCTGCGGAGACCCGGCGGCGCTCCATTCCTGCGCGGTCGCATTTATAGGGATGCGACGCGGCAAGCCAAGGGGGAAATCGCGGGCATTTGGTGACCACCGTCTCACTGTCAGATATCTGGCGTTCATTTACGACAAAGTGTCACCAGATCGGCTTTAGGGTGGCCCGGCATTCCCAATCACAAGGAGTAGTCGATGCGATTGCTGTCCCCGCTCGCCGCCGCCTGCCTGCTGGCACTGGCCGCCGCGCCGGCCCAGGCCGAGGTCTTCATCAACGAACTGCACTACGACGACAGCACCGCTGCCGGTGACGTCGGCGAAGCCATCGAAGTGGTCGCCACCGCCGGCGAGGACCTGTCCGGCTACCGCCTGTACCTCTACAACGGCAGCAATCCGTCGGCCGCCACGGTCTACGCCAACAACGCAGTACCGGCGGGAACCGCGGCCAGCTGCGGCAGCGCCACCCTGGCCGTGGTCACCTACCCCACCAACGGCCTGCAGAACGGCCCCAACGACGGCATCGCCCTGGTCGACGCCAGCGGCAAGGTGGTCCAGTTCCTCAGCTACGAGGGCGCGATCACCGCCTCCGGTGGCCCCGCTGCCGGCATGACCAGCCAGAACATTCCGGTTGCCGAAACCAACAGCACCGCGGCGGGTACCTCGCTGCAGCTGACCGGCAGCGGCAGCCAGTACGCGCACTTCACCTGGGCCGAATCGGCCAGGCAGACCTTCGGCAGCTGCAACAACAACCAGACCTTCAGTGGCGGTGGCACCCCGGGCCCGAACACGCCGCCGTCGGTGTCCACCACCACGCCGGCACAGGGCAGCAGCACCTTCCCGGCCGCCGCCGACCTGGAAGTGGTGTTCAGCGAGACGGTCAACCTCGCCAGCGGCGCCTTCGCACTGACCTGCGGCACCTCCGGCAGCGTGCCGCTGACCTGGCCGGCCAGCGGCAAGAGCGTGAAGCTGTCGACCAACACCGCGCTGGTCGCCGGTGAGGCCTGCCGCTTCGACATCCGTGCCGCACGCATCACCGACGCGCAGGGTGCCCGCCCGGCGACCGACAGCCGCATCGCCTTCACCGTGGCCACCACCACCGGCAACCCGGACCCGGGCAATCCCGGCGGCCCGGCGGGCTATTACTCGAAGGTCAACACCAGCAGCCCCAGCCAGCTGCGCTGCTCGCTGCACGCCACCATCAAGGGGCACACCGCGTATCCGTACAGCGGCTCGGGCACCAGCACCTGGACCATCCTGGAGATCGCCGACGAAGATCCCAACAACAGTGGCAAGATCCTCGATGCCTACCGCAACCGCAGCTACACCAAGGTGAGCGGCCGCGCGGGCACCGGCAGCGGGCTGACCTACAACCGCGAGCACACCTGGCCCAATTCGCTGGGCTTTGCCAGCACCACCGGCGACAAGGGCCTGCCGTACGCGCCCTACACCGACACCCACATGCTGTACCTGACCGACGCACAGTGGAACGCCGACCGCGGCAACAAGCCGTTCGGCAAGTGCGACGCCAACTGCGGCGAGCGTGCCACCGAGGCCAACAACGGCCAGGGCGGCGGCAGCGGCGGCTACCCGGGCAATTCGAACTGGGTACGCACGCCGGATGGCAACGCTGGCACCTTCGAAGTGTGGGGTGCGCGCAAGGGCGACATGGCGCGCGCGGTGATGTACATGGCCATCCGCTATGAAGGGGGCAAGGATGCGGCCACCGGCCAGTCCGAACCGGACCTGGAACTGACCGACGACCGCAGCAAGATCGTCAAGACCAGCAGCTCGCCGGCCTATATGGGCCTGCTGTCGACCCTGATCGACTGGCACCTTGCTGATCCGCCGAGCGCTGCAGAACGTGCACGCAATGACGTGATCTACAGCTTCCAGGGCAACCGCAACCCGTTCATCGACCACCCCGAGTGGGCCACCCCGGGCCTGTTCACCTCGGCCAAGCCGGCCACCTGCCAGCTGGCCAACTGACCGCGCAACGCTGCGGTCCACTGCCGTCGCCGGGCCCTGCCCCGGCGACGGCCCTATACTCGACGGTCATGTCGACCGTCGATCCCGTCCTGCTGCTGTTGACCACCTGCCCGGACCGGGCCAGTGCCGAGCGCATCGCGCACGCGCTGGTCGCCGAGCACCTGGCTGCCTGCGTCACCCGCCTGGACGGCGCACAGTCGACGTACCGCTGGCAGGGCGAGGTCACCACCGACGCCGAACTGCAGCTGCTGGTGAAGACCACCGCAAGCCGTGTCGATGAAGCCATCGCCCGGATCGTCGAACTGCATCCGTATGAACTCCCGGAGTGCATCGCGGTCGAAACCCGGGCCGGCCTGCCGGCGTATCTGGACTGGATCCGGGCACAGACCCGGGAGGACACTGATTGAAGACTCTGTTTGCGCGTGGCGCCGCCTTGTGCGCTTTGTTGTGGCTTTCATTGCCGGCCTTCGCACTGGATGAGAAGGATCTGCTGCCGGTGGACCAGGCGTTCGCGCTGACCGCCAGCGCGCCCGAGCGTGGCCAGATCCAACTGCAGTTCAAGATCGCCCCGGGTTATTACCTGTATCGCCACCGCACCACGGTGAAGGCCGATCCGGCCTTCAATGCCGCTGCCCTGCAGATGCCCGCAGGCAAGAAGCACCACGACGATTTCTTCGGTGAGGTGGAGACCTACCGCGAGCGCCTGCAGGCCACCCTGCCCGGCGCGCCCACCGATGCCGCCGGCACCATCAGCCTGGAAGTGCGTTACCAGGGCTGCGCCGATGCCGGTGTGTGCTACCCGCCGCAGAAGCGCGTGGTGCAGGTGACCCTGCCCGGCGCGGGCGGTGCGGCTGCCACGCTGCCGACCGCACGCGCCACCGGCGCCAGTGCGTTCAACAACCCACTGGCCGGCGCCGGCAGTGGCGGTGGCCTGCGGCTGCCGGGCACCAGCAACAGCCAGGCACTGCCGCTGCCGTCGGAACAGGCATTCGGCTTCGATGCCATCGCCAGCGATGGCAACACCCTGCTGCTGCGCTTCAGCCCGGCACCGGGCTATTACCTCTATCGCGACCGCACCTCGCTGAAGCTGGAAGGCAGCGCCGGGGTACTGGCCGACAAGCCGCGTTGGCCGGCGGCGCAATCGCACCGCGACGAGCACTTCGGTGACGTGGCGGTCTATTTCAACCAGGTGGAAGTGCCGGTGCCGTTGCGCCGCAGCCGCGCCGAGGCCGTCGACAGCACGCTGGTGGTGACCTTCCAGGGCTGCCAGACCGATGGCATCTGCTACCCGCCGATGACCCGCCGGGTGAAGTTGTCGATCCCCGCCGGCAAGGCCAACGCCACCAGTGATGCACCTGCTGCACGCGACGAAGTGATCCGTTCGCTGCCCGCTTCGGCCGCTGCCAGCACCCGTGAGGCCGCCAACGGCACGCCGCTGCGCCTGCTTCCGACCGTACCCAACGGCGCGCCGGCCAATGCCGGTGGTGCCGACGCCAGCAACGGCGCACGCGATGCCTTCGCTGCCGACGCGCAGCAGGACAATGCGCTGCGTACCAAGGCCCCCAGCCGCGTGCCGAAAACCGACAGCTCGCTGCTGTGGGTACTGCTGCTGGCGCTGGGCGGTGGCCTGGTGCTGAATCTGATGCCCTGCGTGCTGCCGATCCTGTCGCTGAAAGTGCTGAGCCTGGCGCAGAGCGGCGAAAGCCCCGAGCGCGCCCGCAGCCATGCCATGTGGTACACGCTGGGCGTGCTGGTCGCCTTCGCGGTGATCGGCGCGCTGATGGTCGGCCTGCGCATGCTGGGCAACGCGGTCGGCATCGGTTTCCAGCTGCAGCATCCCGGCGTGGTCGCGGCGTTGGCCTACATCATGTTCGCGGTGGGCCTGAGCCTGTCCGGCGTGTTCACGATGGGCGGCGGCATCGGCAACTTCGGCCAGTCGCTCGCACGACGCAGTGGCCCGGCCGGCGACTTCTTCACCGGCGTGCTGGCCTGCGTGGTCGGCAGTGCGTGCGTGGGTCCGTTCTTCGGCCCGGCGGTGGCCTATGCCTTCGTTGCACCACCGGTGGCGGCGATGCTGGTGTTCCTGTTCCTCGGCCTGGGCCTGGCCCTGCCGTTCCTGCTGATCGGCTTCGTGCCGGCGCTGGCCCGTCGCCTGCCCAAGCCGGGCCAGTGGATGGAAACCCTGAAGCACGTGCTGGCCTTCCCGATGTATGCCGCCGCGTTGTGGCTGCTGTGGGTGCTGGGCAAGCAGCGCGGTGTGGATGGCATGGCGCTGGCACTGGGTGGCCTGTTGCTGCTCACCGGTGGCCTGTGGCTGTTCGAGCGCAGCCGCTGGCGCAGCCAGCGCGCGGCCGGGCTGCTGGGCGTGCTGCTGGTGATCGCGGCGCTGGTGCCGGTGTGGGCCGTGACCCAGCTGGCACCGCCGGCACGTGCCGCGCAGGCGAGCAGCGAGAACGTGGTGGAGTATTCGCCGCAGATGCTGGACCGCCTGCGCGCCGACAACCGCGTGGTGTTCGTCAACATGACCGCCGACTGGTGCGTGAGCTGCAAGGCCAACGAACGCGCGGTGCTGTCGCGCCCGGAGTTCAAGGAACTGCTCAAGCGTACCAACGCGGTGTACATGCGCGGCGACTACACCAACGTGGACCCGCAGATCACCGCCTTCCTGGATGAGCACAAGGCCGTGGGCGTGCCGCTGTACGTGGTGTACGGCCCCGGCGCACCGCCGACGGTGCTGCCGACCCTGCTGACCCAGGCGCTGGTGGAAGAAGCGCTGCTGCGCACCGCACGATGAAGTGGCAACGGCCAGCACTGCTGTGGACAGCGGTGCTGGCTGCCGGGCTTGGCCTGTGGGCCGGCAATCGGCTGGCGCCGCCGCCGGTGGCCCAAACCGCAGCGCCTGTTGCCGTATCGCCGCCGGCGTTGCCGGTGCTGCGCCCTGGTGATCCGCTGCCGGCGCTGGTCCTGCCCGATGCTGAAGGTCACGCGCAGGATATCCGCGAACGGTTCAAGGGCCAGCCATTGCTGGTCAATGTCTGGGCCAGCTGGTGCGGCCCGTGCGTGGAAGAAATGCCCGAGCTGGCCCGCTTTGCCGAGGGCCAGGGCACGCGCGGCGTACAGGTGTTGGGCCTGGCGCTGGATACACCGGACGGCGTGCGCGATTTCCTGCAGCGGGTTCCGGTGAACTATCCCATCGTCCTGGATACCCCCGGCCCACGCGATGCCAGCGTGCAGTTGGGCAATGCGCAGGGCCTGCTGCCGTACAGCGTACTGTTCGATGCGCAGGGGCGGATGGTGAAGGCCAAGCTCGGCCCGTTCGCGCACGGCGAGATCGAAGGCTGGGCGAAGTAAGGTCGGCAGGGCTGCGCCCTGCACCCGCAGAGGCCGAAGCAACGGCAACAGCCGAAGCAACGGCAACAGCGAGCATTCCGTGGGATGGCGGGGCGGTGTCGGAGTGCGGGGACGCCGCAAGTACGTCCCTGTAGGCTTGGCAGCCGCATCCATGCGGCTGACACCCCGCACTCCGACACCGCCCCACCTCTGACAGATTTCCGGCTTCTGCTGGATCCACCTCATGCGTGGATGAATCTCCATTGAAATCGAAGATTTCGACAATTGAACGAAGAGCATCCACGCATGGCGTGGATCTACGTGTCGACCAAGGTCGACACCCACCAAGAGCAGGTCATGCCATCCAGACAGATTGCGGAGATCTGTCGAAGGCGGGGTGGGTCCGGTTGCGGGGGTGTCCGCGGCATGGATGCCGCGGCCAAGCCCCCAGGGACGGGTTGCGGTGGTCTAATGAACTTGGACACTCGATAGGATCATTTTCGAGCATCGAGGTAGACCCATGGCAAAACAGATCACTCAGGGCATGAGGGACGAGGCGGTTCGCCTTGTCGTTGTAGAGGGGCAGACAGTAAGAGACGTC
>NZ_WKEE01000060.1:0-30552 GCF_021605635.1 Stenotrophomonas sp. PA-6-5C | reverse complement strand
GGGGACGCCGTGAACCCATCCCTGGGGGCTTGGCCGCGGCATCCATGCCGCGGACACCCCCGCCCCGCCTACCCACCCGGCCTTGGACAGTTTCCTGCGGCGTCCACCACGGGAAATCACAAGCAAGAGCAAAAGCGGGTCGCTTCGCTCGCAAAGCCAAGGCAGCCAGCCGACTGCTTTCGCTGTTGCTCTTGCTCTTGCTCTTGCTTCTGCCTTTTTTCTTGATCTTCCCGTGGTGGATCGGAGGCAGGAACCTGTCCGTGGCCGGGCGGGTGGGTTGCGCAGGGGCGTAAGCGCCATGGATGGCGCGCCCGAGCCTACAGGGATGTATTCACGGCGTCCCCTGCGCAGCCTACCCGCCCGGCCAACCCGCAGAGATGCAGCTCTTCACGACCCACCCCACCACGGAGGGGCCCCGCCGTTCGCTGATCCCCGCCGAAGGCGCGCTCTCCGCGATAAAAATAATCTCCCGGAGGCTGTCGATCCTCGCGCCCCTCGTTCGTTGTAAGAGGGAAGGGCACGCACCCGCAGCCCAGCGGAGACCGCAATGAAAGTGATGGTGATCGTCAAAGCCAACGCCGATTCCGAAGCCGGGCGCATGCCCAGCGAACAGGAACTGGCCGCCATGGGCGCCTACAACGAACAACTGGTGGCCGCCGGCATCATGCTCGCCGGGGAAGGCCTGCATGCCACCCAGCGCGGCCGCCGCATTCATTTCGGCAGTGGCGCGCCGCGGATCGAGACCGGCCCGTTCGGCCCGGCCGGCGAGCAGATCGCCGGGTTCTGGCTGTGGGAGGTGCGCTCGCTGGATGAGGCCACCGAATGGGCCAGTCGCGCGCCTTTCAGTGCGGGCGGTGCGCTGGAACTGCGCCCGTTGATCTCTGCCGAAGACTTCGGCGCAGCCTTCACCCCTGAATTACAGCAGCAGGAACAGCGTCTGCGTGAGCAGCTCGACCGTGCCTGAGCACGGCCGCGCATTCATCCCAATCGACGGAGCATTGCCATGAAACTGATTCCCTTCCTCGGCTTCAGCGGCCAGGCCCACGATGCAATGGCGTTCTATGCCAAGGCACTCGGCGGCCAGGTCACGTCGGAAATGAAGTACCGCGACATGCCGCCGTCCGACGGCTCGCCGGGCTGCAATGAGATGCCGGCCGACACCCTCGACCATGTGGCCCACAGCCAGTTGGAGATCGGCAGCGCGATCGTGATGGCGGCCGATGGCCCCGGCGGCGGCGAGGGTGGTTCGACCACCATCAACGTCGACGTGGACAGCATCGAAGAAGCCGAGCGCGTGTTCGCGGCGCTGGCAGAGGGTGGCCAGGTGCAGATGCCGATCGCCGAAACCTTCTGGGCCCACCGCTGGGGCATGTTGATCGACCGCTACGGCAAGCCGTGGATGGTCAACTGCATGAAGTAGCCCTGATTTTCCTTCTCTCCATCCATCGCAAGGAACCGCACCGATGAGTACACCGCAGCCGCAGATGATCTTCGTCAACCTGCCCGTGCAGGATCTGGAAAAAGCCAAGACGTTCTTCGCCGCGCTGGGCTACAGCTTCAACCCGGCGTTCACCGATGAGAACGCCGCCTGCATGGTGGTCAGCGAGAGCATCTTCGTGATGCTGCTGGTCAAGCCGTTCTTCCAGCAGTTCACCGCCAAGGGCATCGCCGATGCGCACACGCATACCGAAGTGATCACCTGCCTGTCGGCCGCCAGCCGCACGGCGGTGGACACCATGGTGGACAAGGCGTTGGCCGCCGGTGCCAGCGAACCGCAGCCGGCGCGCGACTACGGCTTCATGTACCAGCGCGGCTTCCAGGACCTGGATGGGCATCTCTGGGAAATCGCACACATGGACGGCGAGCCGGGCTGACCGGCCGCCGCAGGGAGAATCCCCATGGCTTACGTGGATGCTTACGTTCTGCCGTGCCCGCAGGACAAGGTGGCGGCCTATCGCCGCCTTGCCCGCCAGGCCGGCGCGGTGTGGAAGGATCATGGCGCGCTGCAGTACATGGAATGCGTGGCCGATGACGTACAGCCCGGAAAATCGACGTCGTTCCCGCAGGCGGTGAAGCTCAAGCCGGGCGAAACGGTGATCGTGGCCTTCGTGGTGTTCCGCACGCGCGCGGCGCGTGATCGCATCAACAAGAAGGTGATGGCCGACCCGCGGCTGGCGCATATCGGCCCCAAGGACATGCCGTTCGATACCAAGCGCATGTTCTGGGGCGGCTTCAAGCCGATCGTGGACGCGTGAACGCCGGTGCTTGTGCAGGCCGGGCCCGCATGCTGTGATCGCTGCATGCACGAGCCCGCCCTGAGCCAGCGCCTGGACACCCTCTGGCGGATGGAATCGCCAGTGTTG
This sequence comes from Stenotrophomonas sp. PA-6-5C, assembly GCF_021605635.1. Classification (NCBI taxonomy): domain Bacteria; kingdom Pseudomonadati; phylum Pseudomonadota; class Gammaproteobacteria; order Lysobacterales; family Lysobacteraceae; genus Stenotrophomonas; species Stenotrophomonas sp. PA-6-5C. The sequence continues at coordinate 28,189 of NZ_WKEE01000060.1, read as the reverse complement.
ATCGCGCGCCTGGCGCGGCTGCTCGGCGGTGATGTCGGTCGTGCCGAAGAGTTGGCCCAGGACACCTGGCTGGCCGCGCTGGAGCGTTGGCCGGTGCAGGGTATCCCGGACAATCCCGGAGCCTGGCTGATGACCACCGCGCGCAACCGTGCCATCGATGTGCTGCGCCAGCACCAGCGGGTGGCGCAGCAGCACGCGCAATGGGGAGAGGAGCTGCATCCGGCCGCATTGCCCGCGCCCGACGACAGCCAGGTCCTAGAAGACGACATCGGCGATGACCTGCTGCGGCTGATGTTCGTGGCCTGCCATCCGGTCTTGCCTGCGGACGCACGGGTAGCGCTGACCCTGCGCCTGCTGGGCGGGCTGACCACGATCGAGATCGCACGCGCTTTCCTGCAGCCGGAGCCGACCATCGCCCAGCGCATCGTGCGGGCCAAGCGCACGTTGGCGCAGAAGCAGGTGCCCTACGAAGTACCCCGTGCCGATGCACTGCCGGCGCGGCTCGACTCGGTGCTGGAGGCGATCTACCTGGTATTCAACGAAGGGTATGCGGCCAGTGCAGGCGACGACTGGATGCGACCGGCACTGTGCGCCGAGGCGCTGCGGCTGGCGCGCATTCTGGCCCATCGGATGCCGGCGCCGCCGGTGCTGGGCCTGTTGGCGCTGATGGAGCTGCAGGCCTCGCGCGCGGCGGCACGGGTGGATGCGCAGGGCGGGCCGATCCTGCTGGACCAGCAGAACCGGGCGCAGTGGGATTGGCTGCAGATCGAGCGTGGCAAGCAGGCATTGGCGCGCGCGGTGTCGGCGGGGGGCGCTGATGACCCCTACGTGCTGCAGGCGCGGATCGCTTTCTGCCATGCCAGCGCGCGTCGCGCCGAGGACACCGACTGGGCGCGGATCGCCGCACTGTATGCGCAATTGCTGGAGGTGATGCCGTCGCCGGTGGTGGCGTTGAACCGGGTGGTGGCTGTGTCGCGCAGCGAAGGCGCATTCGCTGCGTGGGCACTGTTGCAGCCCTTGCTGGACGAGCCACGACTGCAGGGCTACGCACCGCTGATGGTGGTGCGCGGCGAACTGCTGCAGCAGCTGGGGCGGGAGCAGGACGCCCGTGAGGCATTTGCCTCGGCGGCGAGCCTGAGCCAGAACCAGGCAGAGCGGACCCTGCTGCGGCGGCGGGCCGGCCTGCCCTCGAGGAATTGAAGCGATTTGATCCAGCACATGGGGGGCTGCGAACCTGCAGGCGTTCTGCCTCCGGGCGTTGTGGCGGTGGTTGCGCTGCCTCTGCGGGTGCCGGACGCCGTGCGGCCGAACCCCTTACACTCCAGAACGATTTCCCTGCTGGAGAGAGCAATGAAGCGAGTAGTACTGGGCGTGCTGGCCCTGTCGGTGTCGAGCGCACTGATGGCGGCCACCCCGAAATTCGATGGCGCGCGGATCTCCGCCGACGTCAAGGAACTGGCCTCCGACGCCTATGAAGGCCGCTCGCCGGCTACCGCTGGCGAAGAAAAGACCATCGCCTTCCTCAGCAAGCAGTTCGCCGATGCCGGCCTGCAGCCCGGTGGTGACCTGAAGGACGGCAAGCGTCTGTGGACCCAGGCCGTGCCGCTGCGCAAGGGCGACATTGTCGGCAGCCCGCAGCTGTCGCTGCAGCAGGGCAGCAAGACCATCACGCTGGAGCAGGGCAAGCAGATTGCCGTGCGTGCAGCCATGAACGGCGCCACCAACGTGGATATCAGCAAGGCACCGCTGGTGTTCCTCGGCTATGGCGTAAAGGCGCCGGAGCGCAACTGGGACGACTTCAAGGGCGTGGACCTGAAGGGCAAGATCGCCGTCGTGCTGATCAACGACCCGGACTTCGAGACCGGCAAGGGCGATTTCGACGGCAAGGGCATGACCTGGTATGGCCGTTGGCCGTACAAGTACGAAGAAGGCGCACGCCAGGGCGCACTCGGCGTGCTGATCGTGCATGAGACCGCACCGGCCTCGTATGGCTGGGCTACGGTGGCCGGTTCCAACACCAACACCATGTTCGACGTGGTGCGCGACAACCCGGCCGACAGCCACCCGCTGCTGGAAGGCTGGATCCAGCGCGACCTGGCAGTGGAACTGTTCCGCTCGGCCGGGCAGGATTTCGAAGCATTGAAGAAGAAGGCGCAGCAGCGCGACTTCACGCCGGTAACGCTGACCGGCGCCAGCCTGGACGCGAAGTACGCGGTGAAGACCGAAGTGATCACCTCGCATAACGTGGCCGCGCGCCTGGAAGGCAGCACGCATGCGGACGAGACCATCATCTACAGCGCGCACTGGGACCACATCGGCGTGGGCGAACCGGATGCACGCGGCGACCGCATCTTCAACGGCGCGCTGGACAACGCCAGTGGCACCGCCTCGCTGATCGAACTGGCGCGCGGCTTCGCCAAGGCACCGCGCCCGCAGCGTTCGGTCGTGTTCCTGGCGGTGACGGCCGAGGAGAAGGGTCTGCTGGGTTCGGAATACTACGCAACGCATCCGCTGTATCCGCTGGAAAAGACCGTGGCGATGATCAACATGGACGGCATGGCGCCGTTCGGTCCGTCGCGCGATTTCGGCATCTACGGCGCGGCGCGCTTCGAGCTGCTGGACCAGTTGAAGGACGTGGCCAAGGGCTGGGACATCCGCTACACGCCGGACCCGAAGCCGGAGGCCGGCCTGTTCTTCCGTTCCGATCACTTCCCGTTCGCCAAGCGTGGCGTGCCGGCGCTGTCCTGGTCGGCAGGGCAGGACTGGGTGGACGGTGGCGTCGCGGCGGGCAAGAAGGCGTCCGAGGACTACACCGCCAAGCGGTACCACCAGCAGGGCGACGAGTGGCAGCCGGACTGGGTGTTCGCCGGCGCCGCCCGCGATCTGGAAGTGCTGTACACGCTGGGCAACCAGCTGGCCAATTCGCGCAGTTGGCCGAACTGGAGCAAGGACGAGGCGTTCCGCGCCGTGCGTGACGCCAGCGCCGACCAGCGCAAATAAGGGAAGGCGGGGCGCCGCCCCGCCACACCTGGTAGCGCCGGGCCATGCCCGGCGTTTCCGTAAGGGCTTCCATCGCCGCTTTCCGGCCCTTCGTCGCACACCGCTTGTTTGCCCGAAGGGCCGCTCTATGCTCGGCTCACCCCTTCCACCAAGGCGCCGCCGTGATCGCCAGCTTCTCCCTCATCATCCGTCACCTGTTGGCCTGGGCCGCGGCGCTGTTCGTTGCCGGCATGGTCTGGAGCGGCATCTTCAGCGGCATGCGCGATGGCCCGGGCTGGGTGTTCGGGCTGCTGGTGATGTTCCTGATGATCTCCGCGCTGGGCAGCGCGATCACCCATGTGCGCCGGGTCTGGCTGGTGGCCGGTCGCCTCGATGGCGCCACGCTGTCCGGCCGCCAGCGCCGGCAGATCGAACTGCCGATGGATGCAGGCCAGGCCTTTGCAGTGGTCGAGGCGGCCGTCGGCGAACTGCCACGGGTGGAAGAGGTGGAGAGTTCTGCCGGCAGCCTGCAGGTGCGTGCCTATGTGCGGCGCGTCGACCTGTGGAACGGCCGGCAACCATCGCGTTGGAACCTGCCGGCGCGGCTGGCGATCAAGCGCAACAGTGTGCTGGCCACGGTAACGCCGGGGCAGGGCACCAGCACCGTCACCCTGCTGTTCGAACCGGACGCCGGCTGGTGGGCCGATCTGCTGGCACTGGATGAAGGCAGCAACTACGAGAACGCCGAAGCGGTGACACGTGCGATCAGCCGCCGCGTGGCCGACCAGCGCCGCGACGAGCAGGCGGCCGCCGAACAGACCCAGGTGGAAAAGGAACTGTCGGTCGCGCGCTTGAACCTGCTGCACGCGCAGGTCGAGCCGCACTTCCTGTACAACTCGCTGGCCAACGCACAGGTGCTGACCCGCACCGACCCCGCGCGCGCTGACCAGATGCTGGGTCACCTGATCCAGTACCTGCGCAGTTCGCTGCCGCAGGTGGATGAGTCGGTGTCCACGCTGGGCGTGGAGCTGGAACGCACCCGCGCCTACCTGGAAATCCTGCGCATCCGCATGGGGGCACGGCTGGCGGTGGAAGTGCAGGTGCCTACCGAGCTGCACGACGTGAAGCTGCCAGCGATGGCGCTGCAGACCCTGGTCGAGAATGCGATCAAGCACGGCCTGGAGCCCAAGCCCGGTGGCGGTACGGTCTGGATCCTCGCCCGTGGTTTCGATGACCACGTCACCGTGACCGTCGCCGACGATGGGCTCGGCTTCGGCCAGGGCACCAGCGGTACCGGCATCGGCCTGAAGAACCTGCGCGAGCGCCTGCGCCTGACCTGCGGTGAGCAGGCCGGGGTGGCGATCGTGGCCAATTTCCCCAGCGGTGTAGCCGCCACCATGACCCTGCCGCAGTCGGCCAAGGAACCCCGCCATGCCGCTTGAAGCGTTGATCGCCGAAGACGAGGAGCTGCTGCGGCACTCGCTGGTCGAGCAACTCGGGCGCCTGTGGCCGGAGCTGAAGCTGGTGGCCGAATGCGAGGACGGTGCCAGTGCGCTGGAACAGCTGGCCGAGAAGCAGCCGGACATCGCCTTCCTCGACATCCGCATGCCCGGCATCAGCGGCATCGAAGTGGCGCGGTCATTGGCCGAGCTGAGCCCGCGTACCCAGGTGGTGTTCGTTACCGCCTACGACCAGTACGCCATCGATGCCTTCGAGCAGGGCGCGATGGATTACCTGCTCAAGCCAGTCAGCGACGAGCGGCTGCTGGCCACGCGCGACCGCATTCTTTCGCGGCTGCCATCCACGCGCCAGGACGATGCGGTGCTGGAGCGCCTGCTGCAGCGCTTGGGTGCAGGCCCGGTCGCCAACGATCGGCCGCCGCTGGCCTGGATCACCGCCAGCAACGGTCGCGATACGCAGCTGATCATGCTCGACGACGTGATCTATTTCCGCGCTGACAACAAATACACCACCGTGGTCACCGCTGCCGGCGAAAGCCTGCTGCGCACACCGCTGCGCGAACTGCTGGAAGTGCTCGATCCGCAGCACTTCCGCCAGGTGCACCGCTCCACCATCGTCAACATGAAGGCCGTCGCAGCGGTCAGCCGCGATGACACCGGCCGCGGTGTGCTGCGCCTGCGCCAGCGCGCGGAAACGCTGGTGGTCAGCCAGCCATTCATGAGCCTGTTCCGCGGCATGTAGCCGCGGCCTTTGCCGTCCACCGAGGAACGAACATGCGCCGTATCCTGCTTGTAGGTGCCGCTGTGCTGGCCATCGCCGGCTGCGAAAAATCCAGCAACACGTCGATTACCCGCACCAATGCCAATGGCGTGGACACGCTGTACAGCAAGAGCACGGTGGTCGATGGCGTGGCGCGTTTTGAATGCATCGCCAGCAGCAGTGGGCAATGCCATTACCTGGTGCTGGCCCCGGGTTGCAGCACCGACGCCGCCTGTGCGACGCCACCGCTGCGCCATTTCGCGGTGGCCGTAGGCAAGACCGAGCAGGTCAGTGGCCTGCCGAAGGACTTCCGCCAGTGCGTCAGCGACGTGCAGAAAGAACAATGCCACCGTGACTGAGCACGGTGGCATTGTGGCTCCCCCCGGATTGCGTTCGGCTCAGTAAGCCGGCTGCAGCGTCATGTCGTGATGGTGTTCGGTTTCACCGACATGATTCAGGCGACCCACCAGTTCGGAGTGCTGCTTCATGCGCCCGATCTCGGTCATGATGCGGATGTCCTCGTGGCGCAGTTCGCGCTTGGCGGTGACCGCCTGCTTGTAGTCCAGCACTTCCGGATAGTGTTCAGCCAGGTCCAGCGCTTCAGCCACGTGCTCGACGCTGTCGGCCTTGGAGGTGATGCGGGCGCGGCTGTTGAAGGCCTTCATCCAGCGCTCGAAGCCGGCGGTGCGGTCGAACATGTTGGCCATGAACCAGATCACGAACAGGATCGAGATCCACGAGCCGAACACCACGACCACGCGGGTGAAGGTGATGTGGTAATCGTCGCGCCACAGGTAGTTGGTGATCAGGCCGAGGATCAGCAGCGAGGCCGCCTGCCATCCGACGATCGAAGTGATCAGCCACTGGCACTTGGCCTGGGCCAGCACCGCCACTTCATCGCGGATCTGCTGTTCGCTGAGGGTGCGCCAGTGCGCGACCTGTTTTTCGAACGGGCTGCTGTAGAGCTCGTTGTCGCGAAGCAGTAATCCCAAACCCTTGAACAAAGCAATCATGGCTGGCTCCTTGGTGGAACGTGCGGCGATCTGCAGTGGACGGTGTGGCGGGTTCAGTTCTAGCACTTCCAGCGAGCGGTGCAATGGCCTCAAGGCCACGCGGCACAAGGGTTCTGTCTGAACAGGTGAATATTGGTGCGGCGCAACATTGCTCGCGCGGCCTGCGACAAGATGTCGCAGGGTGAAACGTGCTGCGCGCGCACATGAAACCGATGCTGAGCGGCCGGGCTCGCCGTGCCTGTCGTGATCGCCCAGAATCGGGGTGGACCGCGCAGGACGCGGTCCGTCCCTCCGCCGATCTGGACCCGTGATGCCGCCGTTGCTGCACCGTCTTTCCCGCCCCGTCACCGCCCCGATCCGACGCTGGGTACTGGATGCGTTTCCGCGTGGCCAGAGCGGCATCGACTACGACCACCCGCTGGGCGATCCGGGCTGGTTCGGGCCGGACAGCGTGACTTGGCGGATGCACGCCGAACTGCCCTCGATGCTGGCCGGCGGACTATGCGCGCTGATGCTGCAGACCCTGCACCCGCGCGCGCTGGCCGGTGTCTACGATCATTCCAATTTCCGCCAGGACCTGGTCGGTCGCCTGCGCCGCACCACCGCCTTCGTGGCCGGCACCAGCTACGCACCGACAGGCGAGGTGGAAGCGCTGGTGGCCAAGGTGCGGCGCATCCACGCGCAGATCCGCGGCCATACCGCGCAGGGCGAGCCATATGCCGCTGATGATCCGCACCTGCTGACGTGGGTGCATGTGACCGAGGCCTACGGCTTCCTGCAGGGCTATCGCCGCTACGGGCGTGAGGTGCCTGCCGCGATCGCCGACCGCTACTACGACGAGTACCGCTGCGTGGCCGAAGCGCTGGGCGCGGTGGACGTGCCGCGCAGTGCGGCGGAAGTGGATGCGTACTTCTGCGCGCGGCAGCCGGAGCTGGAGGTGGACGAACGCTCGCGCGAAGTGCTGCAGGTGTTGTCCGGCGTGCGCCTGCCGGTGCCGGTGCCCGGCCTGTCACGCGAAATCTTCCTCGGTGCCGGTGCCGCGCTGCTGCCGGACTGGGCCGAGGGCATGCTCGAGCGCAGCACGCGCCAACGTGCGCAGGCCGCAGCCTCGGCCAAGCTGATGCAGGGCATGGCGCCGCTGTTCCGCCGCGCGCTGCCCGATGGCCTGGCGACACGCGCCTGCGCACGGGTGGGTGTGCCGGTGGACGTCTTGCGCGAGTGGCCAGCATTGCCCCGGTAGGCGCCGACCTTGGTCGGCGCGCCGCTGCGCGGCGCCGCATCCACGCATGGCGTGGATCTACTGCACGCCGGCACCATGCGCCGATGACATGGCGCATCCACGCCATGCGTGGATGGCACACGGTAGATCCACGCCATGCGTGGATAGGCCTTACCCGGTCGACTTCAGCCCACGCAACAGCATCCCCAGTGCCGCCGTTGCTTGGCGAAGGCGCGCATCGCCATCTTCACCTTCCGCGATCCAGAACGCTGCTTCGGCCAGGCTGCCGTAGATCAGCGAAGCCAGCGCCTGCGCATCCACCGGCGCCACCACGCTCTGCGCGATCAGCTGTTCGATCAATCGCTGCATCGAGTGCACGCAGTGCCGCTGCGATTCCGGTGATGCACCACCGAGCACCGCACGAGCGTCGCGCAGCACGATGCGCTGGATCTCCGGTTCCAGCGCCATCTCCAGGTAGGCACCACAGCGCCGCGCGAAGCCGTCCCAGGTATCGGCCGCACCATCGCTGATCGCCTGCAGGCGCGCATCTGTCTCGGCGTCGAGCTGGGCGACTACCGCCGCCAGCAGCCCCTTCTTGTCGCCGAAGTGGTGATACAGCGCACCGCGGGTCAGCCCAGCCTGGGCTGTCAGGTCGTCCATCGAGGTGGCGGCATAGCCTTGTTCGCTGAACACGCGGCGGGCAGTAGCCAGCAGCTTGGCGCGGGTTTCTTCCATCTCGGCGCGGGTGCGACGGACCATCCGGAACTCCTTACATACGAAGTGCATGATTATTTACATACGTAGCGTATGAATGTAGGCTCTTATTCATACGCTCTGTATGTATTGTCGTGGCGCCGCGTGCGCCAGACAAGTCTGCCCTGGAGATTTCGATGGCCACCCCGTACCGCGACCTGTTCGCAGCCCCCGGCACCACCGGCCTTGCCCTGGCCGGGCTGCTGGCACGCCTGCCCCTGCCGATGACCGGCATCGGCATCATCACCTTGCTGTCGCAGCTGCGCGGCAGTTATGCGTTGGCCGGCGCGGTGTCGGCCACCTTCGTGCTCACCTATGCATTGCTGTCGCCGCAGGTGTCGCGCTGGGTCGACCGCCATGGGCAGGGCAGGGTGCTGCCGTGGGCCACCGCGGCCAGCGCGACAGGCCTGTTGCTCCTGCTGGCCTGTACAGTGCTGCGGGCACCGGACTGGACCCTGTTCGCTGCGGCGATGCTGGCCGGCTGCATGCCCAGCGTGTCGGCGATGGTGCGCGCGCGCTGGACCGCGATCCACCGCGGCCGCCCGCAACTGCAGACGGCCTATTCGCTGGAGACGGTGTTCGATGAGGTCACCTTCATCGCCGGGCCGCCGTTGTCGGTCGGGCTGTCGGTGGCGGTATGGCCGCAGGCCGGCGTGCTGGCTGCCGCCCTGCTGCTGGTCGTCGGCGTGTCTTTGCTGGTGCTGCAGCGTGGTACCGAACCACCGCTGCAGAGCTCCGAGGGCGCCGCACCGTCGCGCTCCCTGCTGCGACAACCGGAGATCTGCCTGCTCGCATTGCTGATGCTGGCAATGGGTGTGATCGTCGGCACGGTCGACATCACCAGCGTGGCCTTTGCCGAACAGCGAGGGCAGCCCCTGGCAGCCAGCGCAGTGCTGTCGGCCTATGCGCTTGGCAGCTGCGTGGCAGGCCTTCTGTTTGGTGCGCTGAAGCTGCAGATGCCGTTGCAGCGCCTGTTGCTGCTGGGGGCAGGAGCCACCGCGTTGACCACATTGCCGCTGCTGTCGGTGGGCACCCTGCCTGCACTGGCCGCTGCGGTGCTGCTGGCTGGGCTGTCCTTCGCGCCGACGATGATCGTAGCGATGTCGCTGGTGGAACAGCGCGTGCCCGAATGGCGCCTCACCGAAGGCATGACCTGGTTGCTGGCTGGCCTGAACATCGGCGTGGCACTGGGTGCTGCGTTGTCCGGGCAGAGCGTCGATGCCGGTGGTGTGCGCAGCGGCTTCGTCGTCGCGTTGGTGGCAGGCAGTGTCGTGCTGCTGGTCGCCCTGCTCGCGCAGGGTGCGCTACGCACTTCTGCTTCGTCCACTTCCTCTGCAGGGATGGTGCCGTGAGTACTTCATCGCCCGCGCACGCGGCGCCTGTGCCCCGCCATCCGTGGTGGGCCATCTCCGCCGTCGGCCTCGCCACCTTCTCCGTGGTAACCACCGAAATGCTGCCGGTCGGACTGCTGACCCCCATCGCCGACAGCCTCGGCGCATCCGTAGGCACCGCCGGTCTGATGATCTCGTTGCCGGCACTGCTGGCGGCGCTGTTCGCACCGCTGGTGGTGATTGCAGCCGGTGGCATTGATCGTCGCCGCATCCTGTGCGCGTTGCTCGGCCTGCTGCTGGTGGCCAACGTCGCCTCGGCACTGGCGCCAGGCATCGCAGGGCTGCTGGCCGCGCGCGTGCTGGTGGGCTTCTGCATGGGCGGCATCTGGGCCATCGCCGGCGGACTGGCGGCGCGCCTGGTGCCGTCAGCGCGCATCGGCCTGGCCACCTCGATCATCTTCGGTGGCGTAGCCGCGGCCTCGGTGCTGGGCGTGCCGCTGGGCGCGCTGATCGGCGAGGCGCTGGGATGGCGTTGGGCCTTCGTGGTGATGGCTGCGTTCAGTGCAGCCGTCCTGCTGTTGCACCTGTGGGTGGTACCGGCGTTGCCGGTGGACGGCTCGGTGCGCGCGCGCCAGTTCGTGCAGCAGCTGGGCAACCGCGGCCTGCAGCAGGGGCTGTTGCTGACCCTGCTGCTGGTGGCGGGGCACTTCATCGCGTTCACCTATGTGCGGCCGCTGCTGACCACGCTGGCAAACATCGATGCGACATGGATCGGAGGCCTGCTGTTTGCCTATGGCCTGGCCGGCATCGTCGGCAACTTCATCGTTGGCCTGCTGGCGGCGCGACGTCCGCGCGGGTTGCTGCTGGCCATTGCGCTGGGCTTGCTGCTGACACCGCTGTTGTTACTGTGGATCGGCGGCACGCCAGCCAGCGGTGTGGTGGTGTTGCTGTTGTGGGGCCTGGCCTATGGCGGAGTATCGGTGGGGTTGATGACATGGATGATGACGGCGGCCCCCAAAGCCGTGGAGATCGCTACGGCGCTTTACGTGGGCGTGTTCAACATCGGCATCGCGCTGGGCGCGTGGGGTGGGGGACTGCTGCTGGATGGCCTCGGGTTGCACGCCAATCTGTGGGCGGCAGCCGGTTTCGCGGCGACGGCGACGTTGGTCGTGGCAGGTATGCGCAGGCAATAGATCCACGCCATGCGTGGATGGCGAAGTGCCCACCAAGGTTGGCACCCACCAGCGGAAAAGCGCCAACCAAGGTTGGCATCTACCGATCCAAACGAAACGGGCGCCTTTCGGCGCCCGTTCGCGTTACATCACCAGACCTTGACCCGCTTGTCCGGGGCCAGATACAGCTTCTGGCCTTCCTTCACTTCGAACGCCGGGTACCAGGCGTCGATGTTGCGCACCGTCAGCGCTCGGAACTGGCCCGGTGCATGCACATCGGTCAGCAGCGAGTTGCGCAGCGCCTGCTCGCGGCTCTTGCTGCGCCAAGCCTGGGCGAAGCCGAGGAAGAAGCGCTGGTCCGGGGTGAAGCCTTCCAGGGTCTGGCCCGGCTTGCCCTGCAGCGACAGCTGATAGGCGTCGTAGGCGGTGCCCAGGCCGGCGACGTCGGCGATGTTCTCGCCCAGGGTCAGCTTGCCGTTGACGTGCACGCCGGCGAACGGTTCGTAGCTGCTGAACTGAGCGGCCAGTGCATCGCCTGCCGCGTTGAACTGCTTGAGGTCTTCGGCCGTCCACCAGTTGTGCAGCTTGCCGGTGTCGTCAAACAGCGCGCCCGCGTTGTCGAAGCCGTGGCTGATCTCATGGCCGATCACCGCACCGATCGCACCGTAGTTCACCGCGTCGTCGGCGGCGCCGTCGAAGAACGGCGGCTGCAGGATCGCCGCCGGGAACACCAGGCGGTTTTCCAGCGGCACGTTCATCGCATTGATGGTCTGCGGCAGCATCGCCCACTCGCTGTGGTCGACCGGCTTGCCCAGCTTGGCGATGTTGCGCTGGTACTCGAACAGTTCGGCGCGCTGTGCATTGCCCAGCGGATCATCACGGCGGATCTCCAGGCCGCTGTAGTCGCGCCACTTGTCCGGATACCCCATGCCCACGGTCAGGCCGGCGACCTTGGCCTTGGCGCTGGCCTTGGTCTGCGGTGACATCCAGGCCAGTGCGTCGATGCGCTTGGCGAAGGCGGCGATGATGTTCTTCGCCATCTCGTCGGCACGTTCCTTGGTCTTGGCATCGAAGTGCTTTTCGACATAGCGCTTGCCGATGGCCTCGCCGACGGCATGGTTGGCGTCATCCACCGCACGCTTCCAGCGGTCGCTCTGCTGCGGCGTACCGCTCAGCGCGGTGCCGTGGAAGGCGAAGCGCGCATCGGCGAACTTCTTCGGCAGATAGGCGGCGGCGCGGTCCAGCGCGTGGAAGGTCATGTAGTCCTTCCAGGCATCCAGCGGCTCGGTGGCCACCAGCTTGGACAGGCCGGCCACGGCCTTGGGCTGCCACACGATGAAGTCCTGCTGCTTGCCGAGTGCGGCTGCGTCCAGGAACGCGGCCCAGTCCATGCCCGGGGCCTTGGCGTTGAAGTCGGCCTGGGTCCAGGGGTTGGCACCCTTGGTCACGTCATTGGTTTCTTCCTGGGTGGCATGCGCCTGCGCGATCTTCGTTTCCAGGGCGAGGATGCGCTGCGCCTTGCCGGCCGGGTCGGCCACGCCGGCCAGCTGCAGCACCTGCGCGATGTAGGCCTGGTACTGCTTGCGCAGCTCGGCCATGCGGCCCCCCCCCAGGTAGAAATCGCGGTCCGGCATGCCCAGGCCGCCCTGCACCAGGTACGGCGCGGTGCGGTCGGGCTGCAGCAGGTCCACCGACACCCACAGGCCAAACAGGCGGTCGGTGTAGAAGTTGGTGGCATTGAGCAGGTCGACATCGGCGCGCACGTCGCCGCCCAGGGCGCGGGCCAGGCCGGCCTTGTCGGCGATCGCATCGATGTTCTTCAGCTGCGGCTGCACCGGCGCCAGACCGCGCTGCTCGATGCCTGCCTCATCCATGTAAGCGGCGTAGTAGTCGCCGATCAGCTTGTCTTCGCCGCTGGCCTGGGCGTTGCCGGCGGCGCCTTCCAGGATCGCCCGGGTGTCGGCCTGGGTCTTTTCGGCGATGACGTTGAAGCTGCCGAAGCGCGAGCGGTCCGCCGGGATCTCGGTGTTCTTCACCCAGCTGCCGTTGGCGAAGCCGAAGAAGTCGTCACCGGCGGCGATGCTGCGGTCCATGCCACTGGCATCGAAACCAAAGCTGCCCAGCATCGGCTTGGCAGCAGCGGGTGTCGCCTCGGCCGGTGCGGCGGTGCCGGCGGCCGGATCGGCCGGGCGGTCGCAGGCGGCCAAGGACAGGCTGGCAACGATAGCCAGGGCCAGGGTGGGGCGGCGCAGCTTGGACATGGACTTCTTCTTGCGGCGGAAAACTCCAAGTCTAATCCGCTGCGGGCCGGCTGGACGTGCCCGTCAGGGCCAGCACTGTGCGTGATCTGGCTGAACACGCAGCAGCGACCTTCACGCGGTCATCGGCGTGGTGCATGCTGCGGGCTGGATGTCTGCAGCACCCGGGGGAGGGCGCATGCAGGACGGGTCGAGGCGTCAAGAATGGCGTTCGCCGGCCGTTGAGGTCGGGGATGTGGAGGAATCGTTCGCGCATGAAGCCAGCCGACTGCCCAGGGAAGACCGACCGATGCCGGCGCTGAGACACGCGCTGGCCCGGCCGTTGCGTGCCATTACCTGGGGCGGCGTGGTGCTGGGCGTGCTGCTGGCGGTCGGCCTGGCCGCGATGCTGGCCAACGATTACCAGCGTCGGCTGGAAGCCGCGCAGCGGCAGAGCCGGGCGCTGGCGATAGGCAGCGAGCGCCTGCTGGCATTGGAGCTGCGCAACCTGGAGCGGGCGATGGAGGGCATCGCCGCCGATGCGGCCGAGCTGTTCCGCACAGTGCCTGCGCAGGCGCCCGCGCTGCTGGATGCCGCCATTGCCGGCGTGCTGCGCCGGCACGCCGAACTGCACAGCATTGTCGTGCTCGATACCTACGGCCGCGCCCTCACGGCCGGCAAGGGCGACCTGCAGCTGCCGCTGTGGACCGATCCGCAGCGACGCGGGCAGGGAAGTGCGCTGTACATCGGGCCGCCGCAGCGCGCCAACGACGGCGGCTGGGTGGTGCCGCTGGCGCTGCCGATGGCCGGCGATCGCTGGCTGCTGGCGCGGCTGCGCTGCGGCGAGCTTCAGCGGATCGTGGGCGGACTGGATGTGGGGCCCAGTGGCCTGGCCTCGATCAGCGACGCCGATGGCTACATGCTGGCCCGTGTCCCCGATCCGCATGGCACCGTCGGCCGCCGTTACACGCTGCCGGCACGCACGCTGCTGGGTCGGCAGGCCGTGGTTGAACTGGGCAGCATTCCCGGCGCGGTGGACCACATCCCGCGCATCTCCACCATCAGTACCCTCGAACGCAGTCCATTGGCGGTGCAGGTCGGCCTGGCCAACGAGGATGTGCTGAAGCCGTGGTGGCCGTATCTGCAGGCGGCGATCGTGATCGTGCTGGCATACGTGGCGCTGCTGCTGGTGCTGCTGTACGCGGTGCGCCGCAGCACGCACCGGCAGCAGTCGATGGCCGAAGAGCTGCATACCGGCCACGCCGAGCTGCGCCTGGCCCATCAGGTGGGGCGCGTGTGCACCTGGTATGTCGACGAAGACGCTGCGCTGCTGCGCTGGTCACCGCTGGCGCGTGAGATCTTCGGTGTGCAGACCGATGCGCTGCCGGTGGCCGAATTCTTCGCCCGCGTGCACCACGATGACAGCGCACGCATGCAGCAGGCCTTCGACCAGGCCTTCGCCGGCACCGCGGTACTCGACGAGGAATTCCGTCTGGTGTTGCCCGGCGGTGCAGTGCGCTGGGTTGCCGCGCGTGGCCAACGGGTAGCGGTAGCCGATCGGCAGCGGCGCATGATCGGCGCACTGACCGACCTCAGCGAGCGCTACCAGGCGCACGAACAGATGCGCCAGGTTGAGCGCCGCTTCCGCCTGCTGTTTGATCGCAACCCCGCACCGTTCTGGGTGTTCGATCCGGACACATTGCGCTTCATCGAGGTCAACGAGGCGGCTGTGCAGCAGTACGGCTACAGCCGCGATGAATTCCTGGCGATGAGCATCCTCGACATCCGCCCGCGCGAGGGCTGGGACGAGGTCAAGGGCGCCATCGCGCAGGTGCGCAGTGGTGAACTGCAGGACGCTGCGGTGCGCCTGCATCAGCGCAAGGATGGCAGTGTGTTCGAAGTGCGCGTGCACCTGTCGCAGCTGGATTTCGATGGCCAGCCCGCGTGCCTGGTGCTGGCCGAGGACGTCAGCGAACGCCTGGCCTACGAACGCGACCTGGCCTATCACGCGCGCCACAACCCGGCCACGGGCCTGCTCAACGTGCGCGCGCTGAGCGAACAGCTGGACGAGCAGTCCGGCGCCTACACCATCGCCTATGTACAGCTGCGCGGCCTGCAGCTGGTGGCCGATACGCTGGGCCGCGAGATCGGCGACGCCGTACTGCAGTCGATGGCCTCGCGCCTGGGCGGGCTGGGCGCACGCTTCGGCCTGCTGGCCTTCCAGCCCGCGGAGGACTTCGTGCTGGCCATCGCGCCGGAACACAACACCCAGCGCGTGCTGGACGATCTGCTGCAGATCGTCTCCGCACCGATGCGCGGCCAGGATTCGCTGCACCAGTTCGAGCCCCGCATTGGTGTGGCGGTACATGACGCCGATGCAGGCCACAGTGCGGAGCAGGCGATCGGCATGGCCGCGCAGGCGGCGCACGCGGCCCGCGCCGAAGGCAACGTCGTGGCCTGGTTCGATGCGGCGGTGACGACCCGCCTGGCTGACCGCCTGCGCTTGGCCGGTCGTATCCACGCGGCCATCGACAACGAGTTCCAGCTGTACTTCCAGCCGATCCGGCACGCCAGCGATGGCAGCCCGGCGTCACTGGAGGCCCTGCTGCGCTGGCCGCAGGCCGACGGCAGTTTCATCCCGCCCAGCGAGTTCATCCAGTTGTGCGAGGACACCGGCCTGATCCTGGCGTTGGGACGCTGGGTGATCCGCGCGGCGGCACAGGCGCAGCGGCGTCTGGTGGAAGCGGGGTGGGGCGAGCTGTCGATCGCGGTCAACGTGTCGGCGGTGCAGTTCTTCAACAGCGATCTGGTGGCCGAGTTCGCCCGCGCGCAGCAGGATTTCGGCCTGGCCCGCGGTGCACTGCACGTGGAGCTGACCGAGAGCAGCCTGATGCGCAAGCCGGCACAGGCGATGCAGACCATGCAGCGCCTGCACGAGCAGGGCATCAGCGTGTCGCTGGACGATTTCGGCACCGGCTACTCGAGCATGTCCTACCTGCAGCACCTGCCGCTGGACATCCTCAAGATCGATCGCAGCTTCGTCGCCGACGTGGAGACCAATCCGCGCAACGCGTCGATCTGCCGGGCGCTGCTGTCGCTGGGCCACAGCATGGGGCTGACGATCATCGCCGAGGGCGTGGAGACGCCGGGGCAGCTGGACTGGCTGGCCGCGCATGGCTGCGACCAGGTGCAGGGTTACCTGCTGGGTCGGCCGGCACCGCTGGAGAAGATCATCGCGCAGCTGGATGAGGTGGCCGCCTAGGCCGCGCTTCGCGCTCGCCGGGCATGGCCCGGCGCTACCGTGTCATGGGCGCGCCTCGGGTAGCGCCGGGCCATGCCCGGCGGACGTACCCTCACACCCCGGTTTCCACCAGGTAGTCGATGAAGCTGCGCACCTTCGGCGCGAGGTGGCTGCGGCTGGTGTAGACGGCGAAGATGCCGATCGGCGCGGCTTCCCATTCGGGCAGGATGCGCACCAGGCGGCCATCGGCAAGCGCTTCTTCCAACAGGAAGTCCGGCTGCAGGATCACGCCCATGCCGGCGATCGCCGCTTCGCGCAGGACGTCGCCGTTGTTGGCGCGCAGCAGGGTGGTCACTGCCACCTTCACTTCGCCGCCGGGTCCCTGCAGTGGCCAGTGGTCGCCGGCTGCCCAGTAGCTGTAGCCGAGGCAGGTATGCGTCTGCAGATCCTCGGGTGCCTGCGGTGTTCCGTGTGCGGCCAGGTAGGCCGGTGCGGCACACAGGCTGATCCGCGATTGGCCCAGGCGCCGTGCGATCAAGGTCGGGCCCGGCTCGCGGGTGATGCGGATGGCCACGTCGTAGCCCTCTTCGACCATGTCCACCAGGCGGTCGGACAGCGCCAGGTCCAGTTCGACCTGCGGGAAGCGCTCGCGGTAGCCGGCCAGCAAGGGGCCGAGGCGGGCGATGCCCCAGCTGACCGGTGCGTTGATGCGCAGCATGCCGGACGGTTCCAGCGCCTGTGCGCCGATGCTGGCCTCCAGCGCGTCGAACTCGGCCAGCAGGCGCACGCACTGCGCGTAGTAGGCGGCACCGGCGCTGGTCGGGCTGACCCGGCGGGTGGTGCGGTGGAGCAGGCGGGTGGACAGGCGTTTTTCCAGCGCGGCGACCTGGCGGGTGACCCCGGCCGTGGACATGTCCAGCGCCTGTGCGGCGGCGCTGAAGCCGTTGCGTTCGACCACCGCGACGAACACGCGCATGGCATCCAGGGTGTCCATTGTTGCGCCTTTTGAAATAAATACGGTCGATTCATCGTATTTATCAGCGAGAGGGGGCGCAATAACCTGTGCCTCGTCCCCTCCGAGGTGCCCCATGAACACTACCGCTGCTCCCCTGTCCCCGCTTGCCCCGTATGCCGCAACCCTGCTGCGGCTGGCCCTGGGCGTGCTGTTCCTGGTCCATGCGCTGACCAAGCTGCTGGTGTTCACCCCGGCCGGTATCGCTGCCTTCTTCGAATCGCTGGGCCTGCCCGGCGTCCTGGGCTACCTCACCATCGCCGTTGAGCTGACGATTTCCGCAGCGCTGCTGCTCGGCATCTACGCGCGCTGGATCGGCCTGCTCGGCGTGCCGCTGCTGCTGGGCACCATCGTGACGGTGCATGGCGCCAACGGTTTCAGCTTCGCCAACGCGGGCGGTGGCTGGGAATACCCGGCGTTCTGGGCGCTGGCCCTGGTCGTGCTGTTCCTGCTTGGCGATGGCCGCTGGACCCTGCGTTCGCGCTGATCGTCCCCGGCCCGCTGCCTGTTCCTGTCATTGGAGAAGATCATGTCCCGCCTGCCTTCGCTGTACATCTCCCACGGCTCGCCGATGACTGCCCTGCATCCAGGCCAGGTCGGCGTGCGCCTGGCCGAGCTGGCCCGCGACCTGCCGGCACCGCGTGCGATCGTCATCGCCTCGGCGCACTGGCTGGGCCGGCAGCCGCTGGTCGGCAACCATCCGCAGCCGCCCACCATCCACGATTTCGGTGGCTTTCCACGCGAATTGTTCGAGCTGCAGTACCCGGCGCCCGGTGACCCGGCGTTGGCCGAAGACGTGGCGGGCCGCATCGCCGCCGCCGGCCTGCCGGTGGCACTCGATCCGCAACGTGGCCTCGACCACGGCGCGTGGGTACCGCTGCGCCTGCTGCACCCGCAGGCCGACATTCCGGTGGTACCGGTGTCGATCCAGCCGATGCTGGGCCCGCAGCATCAGTTCGCGCTGGGCCGCGCACTGGCGCCGCTGCGCGAACAGGGCGTGCTGCTGATCGGCTCGGGCAGCATCACCCACAACCTGCACGACTGGGGCAACTACCAGGACGGCAAGGAAGCGCCCTACGTGCGTCCTTTCATCGACTGGGTGGAGCAGCGGCTGGCCGCCAATGACCGCGATGCCCTGTTCGATTACCGCCGACAGGCGCCGTTTGCGGAGCGTGCGCACCCCACCGACGAGCATCTGCTGCCGCTGTACTTCGCGATGGGCGCGGCGGGCGAGGGCGGCTTTGGTGCCAAGCGCATCGATGCCGGTATCGATGCCGGCTTCCTGGCGATGGACCTGTACCGCTTCGATGGCGCCGATCGCGCCCAGGATGCGGCGTGAACCCGCTGCTGCAACCGGTGCTGGAGCGTCCTGCACAAGGAGACGCGCAGGGCCTGGTGGTGCTGCTGCACGGGGTGGGCAGCAATGAGCAGTCGCTGGTTCCGCTGGCCTCGGCCATCGACCCGCGCCTGCACGTGCTGCTGCCGCGCGGTCCTGTGGTCTTCGGGCCACAGGCATTCGGCTGGTTCACGGTGCGCTTCGACGCGCAGGGGCCGGTGATCGATCCGGCGCAGGCCGAGACCTCGCGCCTGCTGCTGGCGGATTGGCTGGCCGGCCAACAGCAGCGGCTGGGACTGGATGCGCGGCAGACCGCGCTGGCCGGCTTCAGCCAGGGCGGCATCATGGCCGCCAGCGTCGCCCTGACCCAGCCGCAGCGAGTGACATCCTTCGCGATCCTGTGCGGGCGCATCCTGCCGGAAATCGCGCCGAGCATCCCGACCGATGTGGGCCACGCCGGGCTGGACGCCCTGGTGGTGCACGGCTACGACGACGACAAGCTGCCCTACAGCCTGGCCGAAGCCGCATCGCGCCGGTTGCAGGCGCTGGGCGTGGCCCATCAGCTGCGTGGCTACCCGGTCGGCCATGCGTTGTCCGCGGACATGCAGCGGGACACGCTGGCGTGGCTTGAGCGGCGCTTGCTGTCGCGGTCCTGACGCGCATTCAGATGGCTGGCCGCAGTGGCGGCCTGCTGTGTTAAGTTTTTTCCCGTCCCCCGGCGCACTCCGGTTTTTCCGGCCCCACGCGCCGCTCCTGTGGAAGAAGCATGCACACCATCGAAGTCGTCCTGGCGATGCTGGTGGCCGTTGTCGCCAGCGGTTACCTGGTTCGCGTCCTGCCATTCTCGTTGCCGCTGCCGCTGGTGCAGATCGGCCTCGGTGCGGTAATCGCCGGGGTATTCAACCGCGGCCACGCGCTGGAACCGGAAGTGTTCTTCCTGCTGTTCCTGCCGCCACTGTTGTTCCTCGATGGCTGGCGCATTCCCAAGCAGGGCCTGTTCCGCGACAAGGGCGCGATCCTCGAACTGGCGTTCGGGCTGGTGGTGTTCACCGTGATCGGCGCCGGCCTGCTGATCCACTGGATGATTCCGGTGATGCCGCTGGCGGTGTGCTTCGCGCTGGCGGCGATCGTGTCACCGACCGATCCGGTGGCCGTCGGTGCGATCGCTGCCAAGGCGCCGATTCCCAAGCGCTTGATGCACATCCTGGAAGGCGAGTCGCTGCTCAACGATGCTTCCGGCCTGGTCTGCTTCCGCTTCGCGGTGGCGGCGGTGATGACCGGCACCTTCTCGTTGGCGACCGCGTCGCTGACCTTCGTGTGGGTGGCGGTGGCCGGCCTGGCCGTCGGCGTGGCGGTCACCCTCGGCGTGTCCACGTTCCAGCGCTGGCTGTGGCGCCGCTTCGGCGAAGAGCCCGGCGCGGCGATGCTGGTCAACCTGCTGATCCCGTTCGCGGCGTACCTGCTGGCTGAAGAGATCAACGCCTCGGGCATCCTCGCTGCGGTCGCAGCGGGTATTTCCATGAGCTACGTGGAAATGACCGGCCGTGTCTCCGGCAGCATGCGCGTGCAGCGTGCCGGCGTCTGGAACATGCTGCAGTTCAGCTTCAACGGCATCATGTTCGTGCTGCTGGGCGAGCAGTTGCCGGGCATCGTCGAACGCGCCACCACCACCATGAACGAGAGCGGCCACCAGAGCGCGTGGTGGCTGCTGGTGTACGTGCTGGTGATCAACGCGACGCTGATCGCGCTGCGCCTGCTGTGGGTGTGGCTGTCGCTGCGCTGGAACCTGCTGCGCGCGCGACGCCGCGGCCTGGAGCATGGCGAGGCACCGAACTGGCGCATCGTGGTGGCCACCTCGGTGGCGGGCGTGCGTGGTGCGATCACCTTGGCAGGCGTGTTGACCTTGCCGCTGTTCCTGCCTGATGGCAGCCCGTTCCCGGCACGTGACCTGGTGATCTTCCTGGCGGCCGCGGTGATCCTGTGCTCGCTGGTCGGTGCCAGCGTGGCGCTGCCGCAGCTGTTGAAGGGCCTGCAGCTGCCGGCCGATTCGGGTGAGCGCAAGGAAGAGGATCTGGCCCGCAAGCTGTCCTCGAAGGCCGCGTTGGCGGGCGTGGAGCGCATGCGCCAGCAGCTGGTGCTGAACCAGAACACCGAGAACGTGCAGCTGTACAACGACGCCGCATCGCGGGTGAGCATGCTGTATCAGCGGCATCTGGACCGCGACAACCCCGACGTGGACCCGGAAAAGGTGAACCGGATGGAGGTCGGCTACCGCCAGCTGCGCAGCGCCGGCCTCAACGCCGAGCGCGAAGAACTGTTCCGGCTGACCCGTCGCGGCGTGGTGTCGGACGAGATCGCACGGCGGCTGATCCGCAACCTCGACCTGCTGGAATCGCGCAAGCGCGAGTGACCTGCCTGTTGTGTAGAGCCGAGCCCACGCTCGGACGCTGTTCCTCTGGGGCAGGGATCCTACACAGGTTCTCTAGTGCCAAGGCAGGTCTGCACTTCACCCTCTGCCCCTGTCACCGAATCACAAGGGGCATATGGCAGCCGTCCCGGACACTCAAGTGCTGCGTAGCAGCTGTGGCCTTTGCCGGCTGCGCCCTTCAGACGCAAAGATGCAGCACTGCGCCCCCAGCCTTGTTCAGCGCTGGCGGCTTGAGAGCCCAATAGTCATCTGTGGCGTGATGCGTGTTTCGCCGCGCCTGCAGTTTGTGGCGCACTTGGACAAGTGGCGTCTTGAAATGCTGGCGACATACTGCCTCTGGCATTCAGTGGTCTGGGCAAGCCAAGCGGTCGCAGATGTAAAAGCGTGCGAAACAAATCCCGTGAAGTTCAGACCGACCGCGTCAGCGAGTTGCGCTACGGGAGCGGGTTTGTAGCTAAGCCCGCTATCCGGTGTGAAAGTCCACGTGAACGGAAAAGTTTCTTGCCGGATGAGGTTTGTTTCAAATAATGAAGAGATGAGCCTCCTTCGAACATTGCCGGTGATAGCGTTCTTCTCAACGAAAACTCTGGATGAGGAGATATGGGCTCGGGCGCTAGTGGGGGGACTCTGTACTTTTGTCCTCCGCCATCGCGCTGGAATGTTCAAGGGACGATGTGTGGGGGGCTCACAATATTCGTGTTGAAATCCCTGGTCCTCTGCTTGGGTATGAGCTGAGGAAGTCAAGCTCAACATGCGCAGGGCATGGGCCGGTTTGTCTATCGACGCTTCAGTTGGTGGCGCTTCGTATGAACGTTACCGCTGGCGAATTCAAACTGAAATCGGAATCGCCTCCTGAGTACTCGGGTAGAGAGATGTTGCTTCGGTCTTCTCGCGCTTGCAGCGACATTGCGAGGAGCGTCTACGAGATAGCCAAGGCTGCAGGGATTTCGCCCAAGGCCAGGTCGAGAATCGCCTGTGGGCAGCAGGTCGGCGAATCCAGTGCATATAGGTTGGGTGTAATCCCAACAAAGCCAGAGCAGTATTGTTTTGCAATGCTCAAGGCTTTCGATGCCGAAGCGAATGATCAGAAGAATTCTGCCCAATGGTTAATAGATTACGTCAGAGGCACCGGAATTCCATTGGGGTCATATGTGCCATATGGGGTCATCGAGCTGGTGGATTCAAAGAATTCAATCGGGGAAAATGGCGTGCGGTTACTGAAGACGCCAGCTGCGCCCGATGGTGGATTCAGGCAAACGAGAACATGTGTGGTATCCCATGAAAACATGCAACGCAATGATGGTTCTTCTGACGCTATCCTTGGTCCTTGCTGGATGCTCTGGTACCGAACAAGCGAGCAGTACAGTACGGGAGGGCCAGGATTCAGCGTCTGACGCGAGCAACCTCGAAGGTTCTGATTCGAGGCGATCTCCTGTCGGCGTTCACTCGCGTCCTGTTGCGGATCTATCCGCTCTCATCTGTACGGGAGAATGTGCTGATCTCGGGCCTTTGGAGGCGTCCTCTGAGGCCGAAGCACTATGGATGGTCAAGCATCGCTACCCCAGCAAGCAGGAACTCCAGCGTTTGGCTGCCATGAGCATCACTCAATTGCAGCAGGAGGCCGCCGCTGGGAACTCAGCAGCTGCTGTAATGCTTGGTAAGAGAATTGCTCTGGAGAGGAATTTCGTGGAGGGGCAAGTGATTCTGAGGGAGCAGATGCTCAGTGGAAACATGTTTGCCTTCTATGCAATCTCGGAATCGTTTCGAGAAGCGCAGGACCGGAATCTGGTCGAAGGCGCCGCTTATCTACGTCTCGCTTACATCCTTGGAGACCGCAAAGCAGCTGATGAGATAGCGAAGATGAGACTGAGTTCAGCGGAAATATCTGCTGCGGATACGAGAGCTCTCCAGCTTTACCCTGGTTTTGCTGAAGATCAGGTGCCCGATCCTCGGCCACGTTGAAGTCGGTCCAAAAGCATTCCTCCATAGGATTCGGGTTCTTGGCGCCCAAGAGAGCAGTGGCGTTTTGGCCCGGCTTTGGGGAGTGTGGCTTGGCGGAGATTCAGGGGGAGTTGTTTTCGCTACGTTAGATCGAATCTGCTTGCAGACACGGAAAGGGGCCGGTCATCCGATCGGCCCCTCCGATTGTCCGCAGGGCAGGCATGAAGCAGAGGGCGCTCAGGCTTCCGGCTTCTGTTCCAGGAAATACGCCTCGACCTTGCCCTTGACCTTGATGGTCATCGGGTTGCCGCGACGGTCGCGGGCCTTGCCGGCCTGCACGCGGATCCAGCCTTCGCTGACCGAGTATTCCTCGACGTTGTCGCGCTCGACGTCGTTGAAGCGCACGCCGACGCCACGCTCCAGGGCCTGCGCATCGTGGAAGGGGCTGGCCGGGTTGATCGCCAGGTGGTCGGGAGGGGTATCGCTCATCGCTTCATTCACAGTGACGGCCACCACGGCCGGCTTCAGCGGTACAGGATAAACCGTAGAATGCCCACCTGCTCCCGAGGATGTTCCGCCATGCCTGACAACAGCGACTATTTCGACTTCGAGGAAGACGCCCACGATTTCGACGAGGACGACTTCGAGGCGCGGGTCTGGAACCTGCTCGTGCTGATCAATCCGGGCGACGAAGAGCTGGCCCTGCAGCAGTTCAACCGCTGGCGCGAGCATCTGTCCGAGGACGGCCAGCCGCTGGAAGCCGACAGCGATTGGCTGCCGGCGCTGTTCACCGCCATCGCCTGGCAGTCCGGCTTCGAGGTCGAGCGGGATGACTTCGATTCGCTGCAGTCGGCGGTGAACGAGCTGGCGGCGCGCTTCAACCTGCAGCTGGACTGGGGTGGCGACCTGGACGATGAGGACTTCGCCGCAGACCTGGACGGCGTGCAGCTGATGAGCACCGCCTTCGACCGCCTGCGCGAGCACAACTACACGCTGTGGAGCGTGGATGCCGGCAACGAGGGCTTCAGTGGCTGGATGGCGCTGACCCGCGATGACGACGCCCTGCTGGCGCTGTGCTCGCTGCTGAACGTGGAAGTGCGGCTGGGCAGCGACCCGTTCTGAGATTCACCGGTAGCGCCGGGCCATGCCCGGCGGCTTCTCGCCGCGCTGGATGAATCGTGTCCAATGTGTCGCGGCAGGTTCCGCGCGCATTGCGATGCGTTCATGCCAATCGCGCCCTCGTGTTCCTTGGGCGCGCCTACGGCCGGTACTGCGCCCTGGCATTCGCGATCACCGCTTTCACCTGCACGCGATTCACGTGCCGGGAAATGGCCACTGCGCCCAGCGCGAGCGCCTGCGCACGCAGCTCGGCGGTGACATCGTAATGTGCCCCGCTGGCCTTGTTCTGGAAGGCGCGTGGGGGAATGCCGAGCTGCGCCGCCATCGCGTGCAGCTCGGCCAGGGTATCGGCCATCAGGTGCGCCCAGCGCTGACCGCGCCAGGGATGCACCGCGTCATCGACGTAGACCGACACCGCCGCCGCCGGATCAGGCCTGCGGCTTGCCGTCGGCGTCGGCGGCCGTAGCGGCCTCGGCGTCGGCAGCGCCTTCGGCGCCGGCAGTGTCCGCAGCTGCTTCATCGGCAGCTTCGCCTTCAGCGGCTGCGTCTTCAGCCTGCTCGCTGGCGAACTCGGCCACCAGCTTGTCCAGGTACTCTTCGGCGGTCTGGCCTGCTTCTTCGGCCAGCGTGTCGAGCAGCTTCTGCATCAGCTCGGAATATTCCAGGGTGACCTTGCGGCCTTCGGCTTCCTGCACGTTGGACAGGTGCTTGAGCATGGCCAGCATCGGCACCGGGTTGTCGGCGTTGCCCATGGTCTGGCCACCGATGGCCAGCAGCCACTCGCGGCCCTGCAGGCCGATGGCGGCCACGGCCTGGCCGTCCTCGTTGACCAGCACGGCATGGTTCTGCACCTGCTGCTGGGCGTTCAGACGGAGGAACGGACGCTTGGCCTGGTGCTTCTTGCGCTTGTCGCGCTTGGCCTTGGAGGACTGGGACATGGGGTGGGATCACCTGAAATCGGAAAGACCGCCATTGTACTGGGTGCCGCGCTGCGCGCTCGCCGGGCATGGCCCGGCGCTACCTTTGGGCGTTGGGACCCGGTAGCGCCGGGCCATGCCCGGCGGAAACCGCTCAGGGGTCAGAGCCCTTTCCTGCAGAAAGGGATCCGACCCCGGCCTGCCCCTGCGCAGCCTGCACGTCCGGATCCACGGTGGTCGCCGACAGGCCCACCTGCGGGCCGGCGCCGGCCAGTGCGGCCTCTTCGGCGGCCTTGGTCATCACCACGATGCTGATGCGGCGGTTGATCGGATTCTGCGGGTCGGTCCTGTCGAACAGCACCGACGAAGACAGGCCGACCACGCGGGTGATCTTGCTGTCGTCCATGCCGCCATCGATCAGCGCGCGGCGCGCGGCATTGGCGCGGTCGGCGCTCAGTTCCCAGTTGCCGTAGCCGCGTGCGGCCGAATAGGCGGTGATGTCGGTGTGGCCGGTCAGACTGATCCGGTTCGGCACGTGGTTCAGGTACTCGGCCAGTTCGTGCAGGATCTGCTGTGTGTACGGCTTCAGGGTGGCACTGCCGAGGTCGAACATCGGCCGGTTCTGTTTGTCCACGATCTGGATGCGCAGGCCTTCCGGGGTCAGGTCCAGCAGCAACTGGTCCTTGAACGGTTCCAGCGCCTGGCTGCGGCTGATCGCCTCCTGCAGCTCCTTCATCAGCGCTTCCAGCTGTTGCTTGTCGCGCTGCTGTTCGTCCACCGGCTGCGGAATCGCCTTCTGCTGGTTCTGGAAGGGATCGTTGCTGTTGCCGCGCGAGACGTCGGTGGCGCCGCCCAGCTTGATCATCGAGGTGCTGGCGCCGCCCGGCCCGGCCATGCCCGGCGCCGGCGTCGCGCTGGAGCCGACCAGCGGGCTGGGGTTGCGGAAGTACTCGGAAATGGCCGCGCGCTCGGGCTTGCTGGTGCTGGCCATCAGCCACAGCACCAGGAAGAAGGCCATCATCGCGGTCACGAAGTCGGCATAGGCCACCTTCCACGAGCCGCCGTGGTGCGCGGCGTGGCCGGCCTTCTTGACCCGGCGGACGATGACGGTGGGCTTGGTCTCGGCCATGGCTTACTTGACCGTCTTCAGGTGCTGCTCGAAGTCGGAGAACGCCGGGCGCACGTTGGACGGCAGCGTCTTGCGGGCGAACTCCAGCGCGATCTTCGGGTTGTAGCCGCGCAGGCAGGCCAGCAGGGCGGTCTTCACCGACTCATAGATGCGGCTGTCCTGCTCGGCACGGGCTTCCATGGCCGAGGCCATCGGGCCGACGAAGCCATAGCCAAGCAGGATGCCGAGGAAGGTGCCGACCAGCGCGCCGGCCACATGGCCACCCACTTCAACGATGTCGCCGCCGATCGAGCCCATGGTGATGACGATGCCCAGCACCGCCGCGACGATGCCGAAACCGGGCAGGCCGTCGGCGACCTTGGTCAGTACCTGCGACGGTGCCATCGCCTCGGCGTGGTGCTTTTCCAGCTCCAGCTCCAGCAGCGGCTCCAGCTCGTGCGGCTCGATGTTGCTGCCGATCATCAGGCGCAGGCAGTCGGTGATGAAGTCGATCAGGTGGTGGTCGGCCTGCACCTTCGGGTAGTTGCCGAACAGGGCGCTTTCGGCCGGGCGCTCGACGTGGTCTTCCAGCGCCATGAAGCCTTCACGGCGAGCCTTGTTGAGCAGTTCGTACACCAGGCTGAGGACATCGATGTAGTCCTGCTGCTTGTAGCGCGGGCCCTTGAACACGCCGACCATGGCCTGCAGCGTCTGCTTGACCGTCTTGGCCGGGGTGCCGACCAGGAACGCACCCAGCGCGGCACCGCCGATGATGACCAGTTCGTAAGGCTGCCACAGCGCCCCAAGGCGGCCGTGTGCGCCGAGGTAGCCGCCCAGCACGCTGATGATGACGACCAGGAATCCAACGATGATGAGCATGGCGCGACGCAAGGAGGGGGGATATCTCCTTGTCGGCCTGACACCGGTGTTTCTGAAGAGGGAATTCTGTGAAGTCGGTCAGCGGGCCATTTCGGCGCGTGTCAGCCCGCCACGCCGGCTTCCGCGCCGCCACGCTGCAGCGGATCGGGCCACGGCTCGCCGTTGCCGGTGAATGAAAGTGAGACCGAGTTCAGGCAGTGGCGCTCGTAAGTGGGCGGCGGACCGTCCGGGAATACGTGGCCCAGATGGCTGCCACAGCGGGCGCAGGTGATCTCGGTGCGCACCATGCCATGGCTGCTGTCGCGGATCTCGCGCACGTGTGCCGGGTCGAACGGCGCGAAGAAACTGGGCCAGCCGGTGCCCGAATCGAACTTGGTGCTGGAGCGGAACAGCGGCAGCGCGCACAGCCGGCAGCAGTAGACGCCCTCACGCTTGTTGTCGAGG
The DNA here is from genome assembly GCF_021605635.1 of Stenotrophomonas sp. PA-6-5C. Lineage (NCBI taxonomy): Bacteria > Pseudomonadati > Pseudomonadota > Gammaproteobacteria > Lysobacterales > Lysobacteraceae > Stenotrophomonas > Stenotrophomonas sp. PA-6-5C. Next base: position 840 of record NZ_WKEE01000060.1, on the reverse strand, counting down.
AACACCCCGCAGAAGGGCGCCTCGGTGCCGTGCTGCAGCAGCACGCGGCGCTCTTCGGCGCTGAGCCCGGCGACCAGGGCCTCGGTCTGCGTGGCGGTGGGGGGCGTCAGATCGAAAGCGCTCATGCCGGCTCTCCGTGGGGTTGTGGCCTGGGATGCCGCAGACGTGGGGGTGTCGGCACGCGCTTGCAAGTGTGATGGCCGTTCATGGCCGGCACACAGGGGCAGGCGCAGGGTGAATGTGGTCCACCCTGGAGCGCGCCATGAAACCCCGCCTTGTCCTGCTGTTGTCGGCCCTGCTGCCTCTGCTCGCCCAGGCGCAGGTTCCCACCGGCAATCCGACCGCCACCCGCAGCAGCTCGACGCTGGCACCGCCGCCTGTCGCCCCGACACCGCAGGCATCGCGCCCGCAGCCGCAGGTGCTGCCCTCGCCGCAGCCGGCCCAGCCGATCCGCTCGACCGGCCCCGCCCAGGTGACCCCCACGCCCGCACCAGCACTGCCGGACAAGGTCTACGACCGCAACGGCCGCATCGTTCCCGGCGTCAAACCGGTCGGCCCCAACCGCGTATTCGACTCGCGCACCGGCCGCTACTACGACAGCGTACCCACCGGCGACGGCCAGCAGATCAAGCGCTGACCCCAGCGCCCCAAACCGATCGCGTACCCATAGAGAGCGCAGCGACCCGCTGTCGCTCTTTTTTCTTTTTCTTTTCCGTGGCTGGTGCCCGCATGAACCTGTCCAAGGCCGGGCGGGTGGGCTGTGCAGGGGCGTAAGCGCCATGGATGGCGCGACCGAGCTTACAGGGACGTACTTGCAGCGCCCCCTGCACAGCCCACCCT
>NZ_WKEE01000006.1:0-127162 GCF_021605635.1 Stenotrophomonas sp. PA-6-5C | reverse complement strand
ACCCAAACACGGCTTGTGCTTCAAGCCACCACGAGGGGCGCAGCCGTTGGCCGCGAACTCCGGCACAATCACGGCAGTGAATCCCCCAACTGCGGTGAGCGTGCAATGCGTATCCTGATCCTCGGCGCCGGCGGTACCGGCGGTTACTTCGGTGGTCGCCTGGCCCAGGCGGGCGTGGATGTGACCTTCCTCGTGCGCCCTGCCCGCGCCGCGCAACTGGATCGTGATGGCCTGGTGCTGCGCAGCCCGGTGGGTGACGCCACGTTCCCGGTGCAGCATGTCACCGCTGAAGCTCTGCCTGCGCTGGCTGCGGCCCAGCCGTTCGATCTGGTGATCCTCAGCTGCAAGGCTTACGACCTGGACAGCTCGATCGATGCCATCGCACCGGCCGTGGGTGCGGGCACCACCGTGCTGCCGATCCTCAACGGCCTGCATCACTACAACGCGCTCGACACGCGCTTCGGTCGCGACGCAGTGCTCGGCGGGCTGTGTTTCATCAGTGCGACCAAGGCGCCTGATGGCGCCGTGCTGCACCTGGGCAAGCCGGCCAAGCTGACCTTCGGCGAACGCGATGGCGGTGCGGTCTCCACGCGCGTGCAGGCATTCGCTGCAGCCTGCGCACAGGCGAATCTCGATCATCTGGCCAGCGAACACATCGGCCAGGAACAGTGGATCAAGTACACGTTCCTCACCGCGCTGGCGGCGGCTACCTGCCTGCTGCGTGCGGACATCGGCACGATCGTGGCCACCGACGACGGCGACGCCATCGTGCGTGGGCTCTATGACGAATGCCTGGCGGTGGCCGAAGCCGCGGGCGAACCGGTGCCGGAGGCTGCGCAGGACACCGCGCGCGGCACCCTGACCCAGGCGGGTTCGGCGTTGAAGGCGTCGATGCTGCGCGACCTGGAGGCAGGCCAGCAGGTGGAAGCCGCTCAGATCGTCGGCGACATGCTGGCGCGTGCGCGCGCCGCGGGCCAGGAAGCGTTGCTGCTGCAGGTGGCCTACAGCAGCCTGCAGGCCTATCAGGCCCAGCGCTCGGTGTGATCCGATGAACCTGCCTGGCCCGTTGCCCAAGCGCGTACTGATCCTCGGCATGGGCTGGAGTGGGCGCGTGTTGGCCGCGCGCCTTCAGGCCCAAGGCGTACAGGTGGAAGGCACGGTGCGCGATCCGGCGTCAGCACCTGACGATGGCCTGCAGCGCCATCAGCTGCAGGCCGACGCTGCGCTCTCACCTGCCCTGCTCGCTGCCATCGCCCACACCGACGCGGTGCTGTGCAGCGTTCCACCCGATGCCGAGGGCGACCCAGCGCTGCGCCTGCTGCATGCCGCGTTGCGCGACAGCGCGTCACTGCGTTGGCTCGGCTACCTGTCATCGACTTCGGTCTATGGTGACCGCGACGGCGGCTGGATCGACGAGAGCAGCGTTGCCGATGCCACAGAGCCTGTGGGCATGCAGCGTCAACTCGCCGAATCGCAGTGGCGTGCGCTGGCGGAGGCGCGCGGAATCGCCTCGGCGGTGTTCCGCCTGCCGGGCCTCTATGGGCCAGGGCGCAATGCGCTGCTGCAGTTGGCGCAGGGCCGCGCGCGGCACGTGGTGCGGCCGGGGTTGGTGTTCAATCGCCTGCATGTGGACGACCTGGCAACGGTGGTGATCGCCGCGATGCGGCGCCCCTCGGCCAATGCGCTGTATCTGCCGAGCGATGACGAACCGGCGCCGTCGCAGGAGGTGCTGGCCTTCGCCGCGCAGCTGAAAGGTTTCGCCATGCCGCCCGCAGTGGCCTGGGATGATCCATCGCTCAGCGCGACATTGCGGCGCTTCTACCAGAGCAACAAGCGCATCGACAGCCGCGGCACGCGCGAGGCGCTGGATTGGACGCCGCGGTTTCGAACGTATCGGGAAGGGCTGACGGATCTTGCCGCTTCGCTCGCCGGGCATGGCCGGGCGCTACCGGATCCGGGCGTTCCCGGCTGACGGGTAGTGCCGATCAGGCAGCGTCGGGCAGGCGGAAGAACGCACGCGTCGCGGCCGTGGCGTTCGCCGCCGTGGTCTGCACATCCTCGCCACGGTCCCGCGCCAGCTCTTCCACGATGTGCGACAGGAACATCGGTTCGTTGCGGCGGTCCTTCGGCATCGGCTTCAGGGTGCGCGGCAACAGATACGGCGCGTCGGTCTCGATCATCAGGCGATTGGCCGGAATGTTCTTCACCAGCTCGCGCAGGTGCCCACCACGGCGCTCGTCGCACAGCCAACCGGTGATGCCGATGTACCAATCCTGGTCCAGGTAATCGAACAGCTCCTGCCGCTCGCCGGTAAAGCAGTGCACCACGGCCGGACCGATGCGGCCTTCGAAGTTCTTCATCTGCGCCATGAAATCGGCATGCGCATCGCGCTGGTGCAGGAACAAGGGCTTGCCGTTGTCCGCAGCCAGCTGCAGCTGGCGCTCGAACGCGCGGTGCTGCGCCGGGCGCGGCGAGAAGTCGCGGAAATAGTCCAGCCCGCACTCGCCCACCGCCACGACTTCAGCGTGAGCATGCAGCGCGCGCATCTCCGCATCGCACTCGTCGGTGTACTCCACCGCGTGGTGCGGATGCACGCCGGCGGTGGCGTACAGGAAGCCGGGGTGCTGCTGCGCCAGCTGCAGGGCCAGCGGCGAATGCTCGCGACTGGCACCGGTAATGATCATCTGCACCACACCGGCCTGCCGAGCGCGGTCCAGCACGGCGTCGCGGTCGCGGTCGAAGGAGTCGTGGGTCAGGTTGGCGCCGATATCGATCAGATGCATGGGGGCAGCAGGGGCAGGAAAACCCGCGCATTGTACCCGTGCCCGCCATGGCCCCTTATCCTTTGCACATGAACACCCCGCAATTCCCGATTTCCCCGCTGCTGCCGCAGATCCAGCAGCACCTTGCCGCGCACCCGCGGCTGGTGCTGGAAGCCCCGCCCGGCGCCGGCAAGACCACCCAGGTGCCGTTGGCGCTGCTCGATGCGCCGTGGCTGCAGGGCCGCAGGATCATCCTGCTGGAACCGCGCCGGGTGGCCGCGCGCAGTGCCGCGATGTTCATGGCGCGCCAGCTCGGCGAGGAGGTCGGCGGCACCGTCGGCTACCGCATCCGCTTCGAGAACAAGGTATCGGCACGCACGCGCATCGAAGTGGTCACCGAAGGCATCCTGACCCGGATGCTGCAGGACGACCCGATGCTGGAAACGGTGGGCGCGATCCTGTTCGATGAATTCCACGAACGCCACCTCAGTGGCGATCTGGGCCTGGCGCTGGCCCTGGACGTGCAATCGCAGCTGCGCGACGACCTGCGTTTGCTGGTGATGTCGGCGACGCTGGACGGTGAGCGCCTGGCCCGCTTCCTCGATGCACCACGGTTGAGCAGCGAGGGCCGCAGCTATCCGGTGGCGATCAGCCACTTCCCGGCGCGGCGTGACGAGGCGCTGGAACTGCAGGTGCGGCGCGCAGTACAGCAGGCGCTGGCCGAGCACCCGGGTGACCTGCTGGTGTTCCTGCCCGGCCAGCGTGAGATCGCACGCGTGCAGGCCGGCCTGCAGGACAGTCTTGATGGCGCTGCGGTGGACGTGCTGGCCCTGCACGGTGAACTGCCGGTGGAACAGCAGGCGCGCGTGTTGCAGGCCTCCAACGATGGCCGCCGCCGCGTGGTGTTGGCCACCAACGTGGCCGAGTCCTCGGTGACCCTGCCCGGCGTGCGTGTAGTCATCGACAGCGGCCAGGCACGCGAGCCACGCTACGACCCCAACAGTGGCTTCACCCGCCTGGACGTGGTGGCCATCGCGCAGGCCTCGGCCGACCAGCGTGCCGGCCGTGCCGGGCGTGTGGCAGAGGGCGTGGCGTGGCGGCTGTGGCCGCAGTCGCAACGGCTGGAACCGCAGCGTCGCGCCGAGATCGACCAGGTTGAACTGGCCGGCCTTGCGCTGGAACTGGCCGCCTGGGGCAGCAGTGACCTGCGCTTCCTCGACCCGCCACCGACCGGGCCAATGGCCGCCGCACGCGAGCTGCTGCAGCGCCTGGGCGCGTTGTCCAGCAGCGGCGCGATCACCGCACTCGGCCGTCGCGTGCTGGCGCTGGGCACCCATCCGCGGATGGCCGCGATGCTGCTGGCCGCACCCGATGCCCGCGCACAGGCCTTGGCCGCCGATCTTGCCGCATTGCTGGAAGCCCGCGACCCGTTGCGCCAAGGCGGTGATGCATTGGCCGCGCGCTGGCGTGCACTGGCGGCCTTCCGTAATGGCCGTGCGCCCGCCGATGCCAATCGCAGTGGCCTGGCCGCCATCGATGCCGCTGCCAAGCAGTGGCGACGTCGCCTGCGCTGTGAGGCCGCGCCACCGGCCAGCATCGAGGCGCACGAACTCGGCGACCTGCTGGCCCACGCCTTCCCCGACCGCATTGCCTTCCAGCATCCGAACGACCCGCTGCGTTACCTGCTGGCCAACGGCCGCAGTGCCCGCCTGCATGAACTGAGCGACCTGCGGGGCGAACCGTGGCTGGTGGCCAGCGAACTGCGCTTCGAGGCGCGCGACGCGCTGCTGCTGCGCGCCGCACCGGTGGATGAAAGCTATCTGCGCAGGAACTGGCCCGACCGCTTCGTGACCGAAGACGCGGTGCGCTGGGATGACACGCGCCGCGCCCTGGTCGCGCTGCGCGAAACACGCTTCGACCGCATCGTGATGGACAGCCGTTCGGCCGGCCGGGTTGATCCGCAGCAGGCGGCGCAGGCGCTCACCGACGCCGTTGCCGAGCTCGGCCTGCAGGCGTTGCCATGGACCGAGGGTCTGCGCCAGTGGCAGGCGCGGGTGGAATCGCTGCGGCGCTGGATGCCGGAGCTGGGCCTGCCCGACTGCAGTGACACCGCATTGCTGGCCAACCGTGCGCAATGGCTGCAGCCGGCATTCGCTGGCAGGACACGTCTGGATGCGCTGGACGAGGCCAGTTTCGGCGAAGCGTTGAAGGCGCCACTGGAATGGTCGCAGCGGCAGCTGGTGGAGCGCCACGCGCCCACCCGGATCACCGTACCGTCAGGGCTGGAACGGCCGATCACCTACGCGCTGGACGGTGAAACCGGCGAGCCGCTGCCGCCCGTGCTGGCGGTGAAGCTGCAGGAGTTGTTCGGCCTGGCCGACACGCCGCGCATCGCCGATGGCCGGGTGCCGCTGACCCTGCACCTGCTGTCACCGGGCGGCCGGCCGTTGCAGGTGACCCAGGATCTGCGCAATTTCTGGGAGAACACCTATGCCGAGGTGAAGAAGGAAATGAAGGGCCGTTACCCGCGCCACCCGTGGCCGGACGATCCGTGGACGGCCACGGCGACCCACCGGGCCAAGCCGCGCGGAACCTGAGTGGCGGGGTCGGATCCCTTTCCCAACAGAAAGGGACCCGACCCCAACCTGCCTGATCCTGAATGGCTGCGGTAGAGTCACACCACGCGCCCGCCTGACTGACATACCGTTTACGGGCAACAGGCGACACTGGACTTCGACCCGAGGCAAGGACACCCCCGCATGAGCAAGTTGACCGTAATCACCGACCGCGCCCTGGAGCGCGCCCTCGACCTGGCCCATACCGCGGGCGATGGCCTGAAGAGCGCTGGCGGCAGCCTGCGTCACCTCGGCCCGCAGGCCAGCGACTGGATCAAGACCGGCGCCGCGCTTGGCGCGGTGAAGACCGGCGGCAAGGTCGCCACCAAGTTCGCCCGCCGCAATCCGGCGGTGACCATCGCGGCGGCTGCCGTGGGCGTAGGCCTGCTGGGCTACGCGCTGTACCGCAAGCAGCAGAAGAAGAAGGCCGCCAATGGCCATGTCGTGAACGGCCAGGCCCAGCGCATCAATGCGCGCGATCGCCGCAACGACACCGTGGTCGACGAACACAGCGATATCGGCAGCGACGCCTGAGTTTCACTGCCGCTGCAACCGGGGTCGGAGTGCTTCCAGTGGAAGGCCTCCGGCCCTTTTTCGTTTCAGCCGATCTGCCGCCACTGCCCCGGCTGCAGGTCATCCAGCCGGTACGGCCCCATCGCAGCGCGTACCAGGCGCAGCGTCGGCAGGTTCACGGCCGCCGTCATCCGCCGCACCTGACGGTTGCGTCCTTCGCGGATCGTGATCGCCAGCCAGCTGTCGGGCACCGTCTTGCGGAAGCGCACCGGCGGATCGCGGGGCCACAGCTCAGGCGCGGGATCGAGGCGCTCGATCTTCGCCGGCAGCGTCGGACCATCATTGAGCACCACGCCATCGCGCAGCTGCTGCAGCTGCTCGTCGCTGGGCGTGCCTTCCACCTGCACCCAGTAGAGCTTGTCCGCCTTGTGCTTCGGGTCGGTCAGCTTGTGTGCAAGCGTGCCGTTGTCGGTCAGCAGCAGCAGGCCTTCGCTGTCATGGTCGAGGCGGCCGGCAGCGTAGACGCGTGGCGGCAAGCCGAAACCGGCCAATGTCGCCCGCGGCGGCACGCTGCGGTCGGTGAACTGGCAGAGCACGTTGAACGGCTTGTTGAAGGCAATCAGCATTACGGGCGCGGCAGGCGGCGGGTAAGGCATTGTCCCACGCCGCGCGTCGTGCAACCGACCTGTAGAGCCGAGCCGATGCTCGGCTGCTGTTGCGATCCGTCGCGCTGTGCGCGATGAGCCGAGCATGGGCTCGGCTCTACACTGTGGCATCCGCGCTGGCAGTACGACGTGCCGGCTTACGGCTTCACGAAACGCAGGGTCATGCGATCGCTTTCACCGATGGCCTGGTACTTGGCGTCATCTGCCTTGTCATGCTGGTTGGTCGGCGGCAGGGTCCAGACGCCATTCGGATGGTCCTTGGTATCGCGCGGGTTGGCATTGACCTCGGTGCGCGCATCCAGCTTGAAACCGGCGGCCTCGGCCATTGCGATCACCTGCTGCTGGCCCACATAACCGGTGTCGTCAGCGTCGGCCACGTCGGCCTTGGCGCGGTGCTCGACCACGCCGAGCACGCCGCCCGGCTTGAGCACGTTGAAGAAGCCCTGGAACATGCCCTGCGCCTGGCCGGCCTTGCGCCAGTTGTGCACGTTGCGGAACGTCAGCACCACATCGGCCGAGTTGGCCGCGCCGAACACCGGTTTGGTCGGGTCGTAGGCGACCACGGCGGTCTTGTCGAACTGTGCCGGTGCGGCGGCGTACTTCTTTTCCAGGCTGTCGCGGCTGCGCTGCTGGTAGTCGCGGCCGCGGCCTTCCGCCACAGCCTGCGGATCGACCACCGCAGCGATGTAATGGCCCTTGTCGCGCAGCAGCGGCGCCAGGATTTCCGAGTACCAGCCATTGCCGGGCGTGATCTCGATGACGGTCTTTTCCGGCGCCACGCCGAAGAAGCCCAGCGTCTGCGCAGGATGACGGAAACCGTCGCGCTTGACGTTGGCCGGGTCGCGGGTCGAGGCCTTCACTGCCGCATCGATCGCCGGCGACACCTGGATCTTTGCCGGTGCGACCGTAGCCGGCGCAGCGAATGCGGGAACGGCGACCAGCAGCGCCGAGGCAAGCAGCACGCGGCAACCACGCAGGGATGAGGCAGCAATCATCGGGGCGACTCCAGCGGAAGATGCGGCGAGACTAGCAGCCGCCGCGCCGCAGGTGTTCACAAAACGTTAGCCGCGTGCACGTCGCGGAACACAGTTTTGTGGTCAGCGCCGCAGCGCGGTCACACATCGCGCTCTATCCTGAAGGACTTCCCCCAAGGAGTCCGTGCCCATGACGGCAATCCGCGAACTGGGCCGTTCCGGCCTGCATGTAGCTCCGCTCGCCTTCGGTGGCAACGTATTCGGCTGGAGCGCCGATGAGAAGGCCAGCTTCGCCCTGCTGGATGCCTTCGTCGATGCCGGCTTCAACCTGGTCGACACCGCCGATGTGTACTCGGCGTGGGTGCCGGGCAATCAGGGTGGCGAGTCGGAGACGCTGCTCGGCAAGTGGTTCGCGCGCAGCGGCAAGCGCGACAAGGTGGTGCTGGCGACCAAGGTAGCCAAGTGGGCCGAGCGGCCCGGCCTCACTCCGGACAACATCAATGCAGCGGTGGAGGATTCGCTGCGTCGCCTGCAGACCGATGTGATCGATCTGTACCAGGCCCACGAGGACGATGAATCCACGCCGCTGGAAGCCACCCTGGCTGCGTTCGGTCGCCTGATCGAGGCAGGCAAGGTGCGCGCCATCGGTGCATCCAACTACAGCGCCACGCGCTTGGCCGAAGCGCTGAAGGTGTCCACCGACTACAAGCTGCCGCGTTACGAAACCCTGCAGCCGGAGTACAACCTGTACGACCGCGCCGGCTACGAGAAGGAGCTGGAGCCGCTGGTGCAGCGCGAGCAGATCGGCGTGATCAATTACTACGCACTGGCCAGTGGCTTCCTCAGTGGCAAGTACCGCACGCCGGACGATGCCGGCAAGAGCAGCGCGCGTGGCGCCACCGTGGTCAAGCGCTATCTGAACCCGCGCGGCCTGCGCATCCTGCAGGCGCTGGATGATGTGGCCAGCAAGCACAACGCCACTGCCGCGCAGATCGCGCTGGCCTGGCAGATCGCACGGCCGTCGATCACCGCACCGATTGTCAGCGCCACCAGCGTGGAACAGCTGCACGACCTGCTGGCGGCGGCGAACGTGGCGTTGAGCGTACAGGACGTGGCGCAGCTGGATGCGGCCAGCGTGGAAGGCTGAGGAAGGACGGTGCCGACCAACGTCGGCACCGTTCAGTAGATCCACGCCACGCGTGGATGCAGCAGCTCAACGCGGCAGACTGTCTTCGCCGACCAGCGCATGGTGCACGCCGATACCCGCGCGCACCCCTTCGGCCATGGCCAGGGTGATGTTGCCGACCGTGGTCGCATCACCGGCCGCATGGACGTTCGGCACCGAGGTCTGTTTCATCATGTCCACCTCGATCAGCACGCCCAGCGGACTTTCCACCAACGCGCAGCCCAGCTGCTGCACCAGCGGCGTGGCCATCGCCTGGCCGGCAGGCACGAACAGCGCACGCTGGGCGATGCGCCGGCCATCGGCAAGTTCCACTTCCAGCCAGGTGGGCTGCTCACCGTGCACGCCGATGACCGGCGTGGTTTCGATCTGCACGCCGCGCTGCTGCATGGCGGCCAGTTCCTCGTCGCTGATCGGCAGGCCCTGGCTGAAGAAGGTGACGTTGCCCCAATCGGCGAACAACGGCGCCTTGCCGGCCGACATCGGATGGCCGCCGAGCAGGCCGATCGAACCGCCACCCACTTCGTAACCGTGGCAATACGGGCAATGCAGCACGGTGCTGCCCCAGCGTTCGGCCATGCCGGGCAGTTCGGGCAGCTGGTCGGCGATGCCGGTGGCCAGCAGCAGCTTGCGCGCGGTCAGCACCTGGCCGTCGGCGGTATGCACCTCAACACCCTCGGCGCTGGCCGTGGCCCGCACGGCTTCGGCATTCAGCCAGCGCACGGTCGGGTAATCCAGCAGTTGCTGGCGTGCGTTCCTCAGCAACTCGGCGCCACTGATGCCGTCCATGCCCAGCACGCCATGCGAATGGCCGGCGAAGCGGTTTCGCGGCGAACCCGCGTCGATGATCGTGACCGGCCGGCGCGCACGCGCCAGGATCAGACCGGCGGCGATACCGGCGTAGCTGCCGCCGACGATGAGGACATCAGGATTCATGGTGACCTTCCAGGGAACGGTGGTGGGCAAGATGGCGGGCGAAGTCGGCGCCAAGCTGGTCGAGGGTGGTTGCCTGCAGCCGCTGCTCGAGCAGGCGCTGTGCTTCGCGGGCACTCTCCAGGAGGGCCTGGTTGACCAGCTGCTGGATCGGGCAGCCGCCCATGCCTTCGCGGGTACCGACCTGGACCATCGGCGGCGCGCCGATGGCCTGGTAGACGTCGTGCAGGGTGATCGTCGCCGCATCGCGGGCGAGCTGGCTGCCGCCACCGTGGCCGCGCGTGCTGCGGACCAGGCCAGCCTTGTGCATCTGCGCCAGCAGGCGGCGGATCACCACCGGATGGGTCGGCAGGCAGGTGGCCAGCTGTTCGGAGGTTCGCGGCCCGTGTTGGCCGACCAGATGGGCCATCACGTGCAGGGCATCGGAGAGCGGATTCGCGGATTTCATGTAACTAAGATAGTTACATTTAAACCAGCTGTCGAGGGTCTGCTTTCGTTCCATATGGACACATTTGTCCTATTAAACACACCCTTCACATCACTAAACAGAACGGGAATGTGACACGCATCGCACTTCAGAGACCTAAAGGATGGTCGATACCGCATCGCACCCCTTCCGAGATCTCGTCCCATGAAAGCCTCTTCCCATGCGCCGCGGCTGCAGTCGAAGCTGCTCGGCGCCGTTTCTGTTGGTCTGGCCGTTGTCCTGGTATGCGCCCTGGCGGGCCTGGCGTCTGCCTGGTTGAAGCTGTCCACCGAAGTCCCTCCGGAGGTCGCCCACAGCCGCGACGCCGAGCGCCTGCAGCGTGAGTTCCGCGGGCAGGTGCAGGAATGGAAGAACGTGCTGCTGCGCGGCCACGATGACGCGTTGCGCCAGCACCACCTGCAGGCCTTCGACAGCGAAGGCCGCCTCGTTGCCGAACTGGCCAAAGGCCTGACGGCCAGTCCCGATGCGCGCACGCGTGAACTGGCGCAGGCGTTTTCCGGCCTGCATGCTCAATTGCAGCTGGATTACCACGCGGCACTGCAGGCCTTCGCTGACGCCGACTATGATCCTGCGGCCGGCGATTCGCTGGTGCGTGGCAAAGACCGTCCGGCGGCCAGCGCGCTGGATGCCCTGAGCACGCGTGCCACCGCGGTTGCCGAGACCGCAGTGACCGCGCGCTCGCAGCAGGCACGGCAGACGCTGCTGCTGTGCGCCGCACTGACCATTGGCGCGGCCGTGCTGCTGTTGATGGGCCTGGGCTGGTGGCTGCGGCGTGCCGTGGTGCAGCCGGTGCTGGCCGTGGAAGCGGCCGCACGTGCGGTCGCTGCCGGCGATCTCGACTACCACGTGCAGGTGCGCAGCCGCGACGAGATCGGTCGCCTGGCGCAGGCGATGCAGGCCGTGCAGAGCACGGTGCGTGGCGTGCTCGACGCGCAGACTGCGATGGCCAAGGCACACGACGCCGGCACGATCAGCCACCGCATGGACAGCAGCGCCTTCCCCGGTGCCTACGGCACGATGGTGGCCGACACCAACACCCTGGTCGATGCGCACATCCAGGTGAAGATGCGCGCGATCGCGATCATGGGCCGCTATGCGGTGGGCGACCTCAGCCTGGACATGGAGCGTCTGCCGGGCGAAAAGGCGGTGATCACCCAGGCGCTGGATGCGGTCAAATCCAACCTCGGCGCGATCAACGGCGAGATCCGCCGCTTGGCCGAAGCCGCTGCCGCAGGCGACTTCAGCCAGCGCGGCGACAGCGCGCGCTTCGAGCATGATTTCCGCGCGATGGTCGATGGCCTGAACCGGTTGATGCAGACCACCGAACACAACCTCGGCGAGGTCTCGACCATGCTGCGCGCCATTGCCGATGGTCGCCTGGGCGCACGCATGCACGGCGATTTCCAGGGCGTGTTCGCCCGCATTGCCGGCGATGCCAACACCACGGCGGCGCAGCTGGCCACGATCGTCACCGACATCAAGCACGCCTCGGGCAACATCCACACCGCCGCGGCCGAGATTGCCGCCGGCAACAACGACCTGTCGCGCCGCACCGAACAGCAGGCGGCGAACCTGGAAGAAACCGCTGCATCGATGGAAGAACTGACCTCCACCGTGCGCCAGAACGCCGAGCATGCGCGGCAGGCGAACCAGCTGGCGATCGGTGCACACAGCGTGGCTTCGCATGGCGGTGAAGTGGTCGGCCAGGTCGTGGCGACGATGGATGCGATCGAAGGCTCCTCGCGGCAGATCGCCGACATCATCAGCGTGATCGACGGCATCGCATTCCAGACCAACATCCTGGCGTTGAATGCGGCGGTGGAAGCAGCGCGTGCCGGTGAGCAGGGCCGCGGCTTCGCGGTGGTCGCCAGTGAAGTGCGCACGCTCGCGCAGCGGTCGGCGGCGGCAGCCAAGGAAATCAAATCGCTGATCGAGGCGTCGGTGGAACAGGTGGGCCACGGTGCGCAGCGTGTGCGCCAGGCCGGCGACACCATGGCCGAGATCGTCGCTTCGGTGCAGCGCGTGACCGACATCATGGCCGAGATCTCCGCTGCCTCGCAGGAGCAGTCGGCCGGCATCGAGCAGGTCAGCCAGACCATCATCCAGATGGACGGCACCACCCAGCAGAATGCCGCGCTGGTGGAAGAAGCGAGCGCGGCGGCGCGCAGCCTGGAACAGCAGGCGAACCGGTTGATCGACTCGGTGGATGTGTTCGATCTGTCGACCACGGCGGCGGCGAAGGGTGCCTTGGCGCGCGCGGCCTGATTCTTTGCAGGCAGCCGAGCATGGGCTCGGCTCTACACCGGGCCGTCGATCGTTCCGGGCTCTGTAGAGCCGAGCGTACGCTCGGCTCACATCAGCGCAGGTAATCCGATGCGGCCATCGCTTCACCCAGGTAATCCAGGAACGAGCTGATCCGGGCCGATACGGCCGTGTTGCGGTAGTAGACCGCATGGATCGGCTGGTACACATCCAGCGTCTGTGCGGCCAGCACCGGCACCAGTGTGCCGGCCGCACGATCGCGTTCGGTCACGAAGTCGGACAGGCAGGTGATGCCCACGCCCTCCACCGCCAGCGTGCGCAGCGTCTCGCCGCTGGATACCGCGATATCCGGGCGCACCAGCAACTGCCCGTCGGCATCGCCCGGCAGCGGCCAGCGGTTCAGCGATTCCGGTTCGTTGAAGCTGAGCAGCGTGTGCTGGCCCAGCGCCGCCACGCTGGCCGGCTCGCCGTGCGCGGCCAGATAGCCCGGGCTGGCCAGCACCTGCAGCCGGCAGCGCCCCAGCGGCCGTGCATGCAGGGTGGAATCGGCCAGCGGACCAATGCGGATCGCCAGGTCGGTACGCCGTTCCAGCAGGTCGATGTAGCGCTCGGAACTGTTCAACTCCAGCTGCACGTCCGGATAGCGTGCGCGATAGCCCGCCACCAACGGCGCGATCACGTGCAGCACGAACGGCATCGCTGCATCCACCCGCAGCCGGCCAGCCGGACGCTCGCGGCGCGCCGCCATCTGTTCCTCGGCTGATTCCACCGCATCGATGATCGCCCGCGCATGACGCAGGTAGGCCTCGCCCTCGGCGGTCAGGTGCAGGCGGCGGGTGGTACGGGTCAGCAGGGTGGTGCCCAGCTTGTCCTCCAGCCGGCCCAGCGCGCGGCTCACGCCTGAAGGCGTCTGCCCCAGCTGTTCGGCGGCGGCGCTGATCGAGCCGCTGTCGATCACCGCGAGGAAGGCCTGCATTTCGTCGAGGGTGGTTTTCATGACGCCATTATTGACCACCAGGCAAGAGTGATTGGCGTGAAGACCGGTTTTTCGGCAAAGGTCGGCCGCGCACACTGCGCCCCTTCCTTCGCTCTGGACACTGTCATGATCCGTGGCATTCCGCTCGCCCTGCTGGCGCTGACCCTCGGCGCCTTCGCCATCGGCACCACCGAGTTCGTCATCGTCGGCCTGATCCCGACCATCGCCGCCGACCTGCAGGTCAGCCTGCCCTCGGCCGGCCTGCTGGTCTCCCTGTATGCGCTCGGCGTGGCGGTCGGCGCACCGGTGCTGACCGCACTCACCGGCCGTGTGCCGCGCAAGACCCTGCTGGTCGCGCTGATGGTGCTGTTCACCCTCGGCAACGTCATCGCGTGGGTGGCACCGGGTTACACCTCGCTGATCGTCGCCCGCATCCTCACCGGCCTGGCCCACGGGGTGTTCTTCTCCATCGGCTCGATCATCGCCACCGCCGTGGTGCCGAAGGAGAAGGCCGCCAGTGCCATCGCCATCATGTTCACCGGCCTGACCGTGGCGCTGGTGACCGGCGTACCGCTGGGTACCTTCATCGGCCAGCACCTGGGCTGGCGCGCCACGTTCCTGGCCGTGGCCGGGCTGGGCGTGATCGCGCTGCTGGGCGCCCTGCTGTTCGTGCCGCGCGGCCTGGCACAAAGCGCGCCGGCCACCTTCCGCCAGCAGCTGGGCGTGCTTGCGCAGCCGCGTCTGCTGATGGTCTACGCCATCACCGCACTCGGATACGGCGGCACCTTCCTGTCCTTCACCTACCTGACGCCGATCCTGCAGGACGTTACCGGCTTCTCGGCCAACGCGGTCAGCCTGGTGCTGCTGGTGTATGGCGTGTCGGTGGCGATCGGCAACCTGTGGGGTGGCCGCATGGCCGACCGCATGGGTCCGGTGCCCGCGCTGAAGCGCATCTTCGCGCTGCTGGCCGTGGTCCTGCTGGTGATGACCTTCACCGCCCACAACACCGGGTTGATGCTGCTGACCGTACTGGCACTGGGCGCAGTAGCGTTCGGCAACGTGCCCGGCCTGCAGGTGTATGTGGTCAAGCAGGCACAGCGCTATGCACCGCAGGCCACCGATGTGGCCTCGGGCCTGAACATCGCCGCCTTCAACATCGGCATCGCCCTGGGTGCGTCGCTGGGCGGCCTGGTGGTCGAACACATCGGCCTGATGCACACGCCGTGGCTGGGCGCACTGGTGGTGGTCGGCGCGTATGGCCTGACCGTGCTGAGTGGCCGCCTGGACCGTCGCGACGGCATCGATGATCGCGCCGACGGCATCACGGTGGCGGCGCATTGATGAGCGCAATGCACCGTTGCCGGCATGCACACGGCCCCTGCCCTACCCTTTGTGATCACCTCCTTCCCCCGCTTTGGAGTTCCCCATGACTGTTCCCGCTTTTGGTCTCGGCACCTTCCGCCTGAAAGACCAGACCGTGATCGACTCGGTGCGCAACGCACTGGACGTCGGCTACCGCGCCATCGACACCGCGCAGATCTACGGCAACGAAGCCGAGGTCGGTCAGGCCATCGCCGAGTCCGGCGTGCCGCGTGACGAGATCTACCTGACCACCAAAGTGTGGATCACCGAGTTCAAGCGCGATGCGCTGCTGGCAAGCCTGCGCACCAGCCTGGAAAAGCTGCGCACCGACCATGTCGACCTGGCATTGATCCACTGGCCATCGCCGAATGACAAGGTCGACACGCCGATGGAGGAGTACCTGACCGCGCTGGCTGAAGCCAAGGCACAGGGACTGACCAAGGAGATTGGCATCTCCAACTTCACCATCGCCCAGACCCGCAAGGCGATTGAGATCCTCGGTGCCGATGCCATCGCCACCAACCAGGTCGAGATCCATCCGTACCTGCAGAACCGCCTGCTGGTGAAGTTCCTGCAGGACAACGGCATCCGCGTCACCGCGTACATGAGCCTGGCCTATGGCGAGGTGATCAAGGACCCGGTGATCCAGGCCATCGCCGGCCGCCATCAGGCCAGCCCGGCGCAGATCGCACTGGCGTGGGCGCTGCAGCAGGACTACGCGGTCATTCCGTCGTCGACCAAGCGCGAGAACCTGGCCAGCAACCTGGAAGCGGCAGCGATCCGCCTGACCGAGGACGACATGGCGCAGATCGCCAAGCTGGACCGCGGCCATCGCTTGGCCAATCCGGAAGGCATTGCGCCGGCCTGGGATTGATCCCAGCGTCGGGCACGGGCAGGTTTTGGTAGATGCCGACCTTGGTCGGCGCTTGCCTCTGGTCGATCGATGAAACATCGTGCCGACCAAGGTCGGCACCTACCAGAAGCGTGGGTTCAGCCCTCGCCCTGCAACAACCACCCGCGCATCGCCGCACTCACCTCATCCGGCTTTTCCATCGGCGCCAGATGCCCGCAATCGGGCACCACCACCAGCTGCGAATGCGGCACCAGCGCGTGTATCTCTTCGCTCACCGCCAAGGGCGTGATGCGGTCGTTCGCACCACAGACGATCAGCAGCGGATCGCGGTAGCTGGCCAGCACGTCGTGGCCGTCGCTCCGTTCCAGCG
Source organism: Stenotrophomonas sp. PA-6-5C (assembly GCF_021605635.1). Classification (NCBI taxonomy): domain Bacteria; kingdom Pseudomonadati; phylum Pseudomonadota; class Gammaproteobacteria; order Lysobacterales; family Lysobacteraceae; genus Stenotrophomonas; species Stenotrophomonas sp. PA-6-5C. The sequence goes on along the minus strand of NZ_WKEE01000006.1, from coordinate 111,207 downwards.
CGCTCTGCCGCAGGAACACCTCCGCACCCAACCGCGCGGTCATGTCGCGCACGCGCTGCACCAGCACGTAGTCGTCCAGCCGCGAGGCATCGATGTAGCTGCGCATCAGCACATCGCCAAAGCCATGGAATTTCCCCGGCAGGCGCACGCTGGCACGCTGGCTGCGGCGCTGTTCGGCACGTTCCGGGGAGTCGGCATGGATCGAGGTGTCGATCAGGGCCAGCTGCAGCACGCGCTCCGGCGCGGTGCGCAGGATCTGCTGGGCGACGAAGCCGCCCAGTGAGAAACCGGCCAGCGCGAATCGCGCGGGCGCCTGCGCCAGCACGTCCTCGGCCACCGCCTGCAGGGTCTCGCCCCGGGTCTGGTCGCCCACGGTGCAGTCGGCGATATCGGCCAGGTCGGCCAGCTGCGCGCGCCAGAGTTCGGCATCGTTGAGCAGGCCGGGGAGCAGCAGCAGGGGAATACGGTCGGTCATGGCGGTATTGTGGCGCCTTCAATCCCACAAGACGACCAGACACCCATGGCCGATCCCTACAACAGTGGCACTCCCACCACCTCCGCAGCGCGCCTCGATGATTCGATGGTGACCACCGCCTTCGAGCTGCCCGGCTTCCGCATCGCGCGCAATCTGGGCGTGGTGCGCGGCATCACCGTGCGCTCGCGCTCGATCGTGGGCAACTTGCTCGGCGGCCTCCAGACGATCTTCGGCGGCAACATCACCATCTATACCGAGCTGTGCGAGCAGGCGCGCGAGGAAACCTACCGCGACATGGTGCGGCACGCGCGGCAGCTGGGTGCCAACGCGATCATCGGCATGCGCTATGACGCCACCGATGTGATGACCGGGCTGACCGAAGTGCTTTGCTATGGCACGGCGGTGGTGGTGGAACCGTTGCGCTGAATCCGGCGTTCCGCCGGGCATGGCATCAAGTGCAGCCGAGCGTGGGCTCGGCTCTACAGCGGAGGCGCAGCGACTTCGACCTGTTGTACCGGCAGCGTCACCATCATCACCGTCGGATCGTCCGGGTCCAGCCGGGTCTTGAAGCCCAGGCTCTGGCACATCGCCAGCATGGTGCTGTTCTCGCGCAGCACCTGGCCTTCCACCACGTCCAGGCCCAGCCACTTGGCGTACTCGATCATGATCGCCATCAGGCGCCAGCCGATGCCGTGACCCTTCAGATCCGAGCGGATCAGGATGCCGTACTCGCCGCGGTGATAGTCCGCATCGGCATGCAGTCGCACCGCGCCGAGCATCTCGCCGGTGCGCGGCTCAATGGCCACCAAGGCGATCGAGCGCGCGTAGTCCAGCTGGGTCAGGCGGGCGATGAACTCGTGGCTGAAGTGCTTGACCGACTGGAAGAAGCGCAGTCGCAGGTCCTCGTCACTGACACGCGCGAAGAACGCGCGGAACAATGCGTCATCTTCCGGCCGCACCGGGCGTACGAAGGCGCGACCGCCATCGGACAGTTCGATGGTGCGCTCCCATTCCTTCGGATACGGGAACACGGCGAAGCGCGGATGGCCACGCCCTTTGTGCAGGATGCGCGACGGGGCCACCGCCACGCGTGCGTCCAGCGCCAGGATGCCCTTGCTGTCGACCAGCAGCGGGTTGATGTCCAGCGTGCGCACTTCGGGAATGTCTGCTGCCAGCTGCGCCAGCTTGACCAGCGCCAGCGCCAGCGCGCGCTCGTCGGCCGCTGGCACATCACCGTAGGCCTTGAGGATGCGTGAGGCCCGGGTCTGGCCGATCAGCTCGTGGGCCAGGCGCAGGTCCAGCGGCGGTAGTGCCAGTGCCTTGTCGTTGATCACTTCCACCGCCGTGCCACCACGACCGACCACGATCACCGGGCCGAACGTAGCGTCGTCGGCGATGCCGACGATGAGCTCGCGTGCCTTCGGGCGGACGATGGTCGGCTGCACCAGCAGGCCGTCGATACGCGCGTCCGGACGCAGCTGCCGCGCACGGGCAAGGATTGCCTTGGCCGCGCTCTGCACCGCCGGCAACGTCGCCAGATTCAGGCGCACGCCATCCACTTCGGATTTGTGCGGAATATCGGGCGACAGGATCTTCAGTGCGACGGTCGCACCGCGCTCCAGCAGCGGTTGCGCCAGGTCCATCGCCTCGTGCGCATCACGTGCGTGCATCACCGGTGCAGAGGGAATGCCGTAGGCCTTCAGCAGTTCATGGGTGGCCAGCGGATCCAGCCAGCCTTGACCGTTGGCCAGCGCGGCCTCGACCAGCGCACGTGCACGCACGGTGTCCACGCTGAAGTCCTGCGGCAGGCTGGGTGGCGTTTCCATCAACGCGTTCTGTGCTTCGCGGTAACGCACCAGATGCTGGAAACCGCGCACGGCCTCCGCTTCGGTGGGATAGGTTGGCACGCGCGCCGCGTTGAGGGTGGCGGTGGCCTGGTCGTCGTTGCCCAGCCACACCGCGAACACCGGTTTGTCGCGGTGATGACGCGGGCGCAGGCCGAGCGTACGGGTAAGCGCCTGCGCGGCGTCGGCCGAGGAGGTGAACGCCGTGGGCACGTTGACCACCAGCACCGCATCGTTCTCGTTGTCGGCCAGCAGCGCCTCGATGGCCGTGGCATAGCGATCACCATCGGCATCGACCACGATGTCGACCGGGTTACTGCGCGACCAGCCCTGCGGCAGTACCGTATCGAGCTTCTGTACGGTGCTGTCGGACAGTTGCGCCAACGTGCCATGCAGGGCGATCAGCTGGTCCACCGCCAGGTGGCCGACACCGCCGCCGTTGCTGAGGATGGCCAGGCGACGCCCGGGGAAGGTGCCGAGGCGGCCCAACGACTCGGCCGCGGTGAACAGTTCATCCAGCGCGCTCACCCGCAACAGGCCGGCACGGTTGAATGCCGCGCCATAGACATCATCGGCGCGCGCCAGTGCCTGCACGTGGGTATCGGCGCTGCCCGGCTGCACCCGTTCGGCACGCCCGGACTTCACCACCACCACCGGCTTGGCACGCGCAGCAGCACGTGCGGCCGACATGAACTTGCGGGCGTCCTTGATCTGCTCGACGTAGAGCAGGATGGCGCGGGTGCGGTAGTCGGTGGCGAAATAGTCCAGCAGGTCGCCGAAATCCACGTCCATGGTGTCGCCCAGCGAAACCACGGCGGAGAACCCCACCGAACGTGCCACGCCCCACTCCACCAGGGCCGCGGCGATCGCCGAGGATTCGGAGATCAGCGCTAGGTCGCCGGCCTGCGGGAAATGCGCGGCGATGCTGGCATTGAGCCGTGCGTGCGGTGCGATCACGCCCAGGCAGTGCGGGCCGAGGATGCGCAGGCCACGTGCGCGCGCGGCGGCCTCCACCTGTGCCCACGGCGAGCCTGGGCCCTCACCCAAATGCGCGGTGAGGATGATCGCGGCCTGCACGCCACGTTCGGCAGCGGTGCGTACCACCTGCGGCACGATGGCGGCCGGCGCGGTGATCACCACCAGCTCTGGTACCCAGTCGAGGTCCTTCAAGCGTTTGACCGTGCGGATGCCATCGATCTCGGCGTGGCGCGGGTTGATCCATGCCACCTTGCCGGGGAAGCCGGTGCCACGCAGGTTGCGCATCACTGCGCGGCCGGCCGAGCGCTCACGCGGGCTGCCGCCGATCACCGCGACCGACTGCGGACGGAACACGGACTGCAGGTGGTAGGTACTCATGTGCCTACGTTACACGGACCGGCGCTGCGGCGGCATGATCGTGCGCAGGAACCTGGCATCGCATCCACGCATGGCGTGGATCTACTACGGCGGCCACGACCGATACATCCACGCATGGCGTGGATCTACACGGCTGCCAGGACCAGTAGATCCACGCCATGCGTGGATGGCGCACCCGTTACAGCAACGTGCCGTGCAGAATCATCGCGGCGATGCTGAAATAGATCACCAGGCCGGTCACATCCACCAGGGTGGCGACGAACGGGGCCGAGGCGCTGGCCGGGTCGAAGCCCAGCCGCTTGAGGATGAAGGGCAGCATCGACCCCGACAGCGAACCGAAGGTGACGATGCCCACCAGCGCGGCGCCGATGGTGATCGCCAGCAGGATCCAGTGCTCGCCGTAGTCATGGAAGCCACCGAGCTGCCAGATCACGATGCGGACGATGGCCAGGCAGCCGAGGATGGCGCCGAGCACCATGCCGGTGGGCACTTCGCGCAGGGCGACCTTCCACCAGTCACGCAGGCGCAGCTCGCGCAGGGCCAGGCTGCGGATCAGCAGCGAGGTCGCCTGCGAACCGGAATTCCCGCCCGAACTCATGATCAACGGAATGAACAGGGTCAGCACCACCGCCCGCGCCAGTTCGTCCTCGTAGTGCTGCATCGCGCTGGCGGTCAGCATCTCGCCCACGAACAGCACGCTCAGCCAGCCGGCGCGCTTGCGCAGCATCTCGAAGAAACCGATCTGCATGTAGGGCTTGTCCAGCGCTTCCATGCCGCCGAACTTGTGCGCGTCTTCGGTGGACTCTTCGATCAGTGCATCGAGGATGTCATCAACGGTGACGATGCCAAGCATGTGCTGCTGCGCGTCCACCACCGGGATCGCCAGCAGATCGTGGCGGCGGATCAGCCGTGCCACGTCTTCCTGGTCCATCTGCGCATCCACCATCACCGGCGGATTGACCTGGGCCACATCCAGGATCGATTCCTCCGGCAGGCCGGTGATCAGCCGCCGCATGGTCACCACCTGCTGCAGCTGCTGGTTGGCCGGGTCGAGAACGTAGATGGCATACACGGTCTCGCGCGTGCGCTCGACCTGGCGGATGTGCTGAAGGGTCTGGGCCACGGTCCAGGTGGCGGGCACGGCGACGAACTCGGTGGTCATCAGCGCACCGGCGGTGTTCGGCGGGTAGCTCAGCAGCTTCTGGATGGTCTGCCGGGCTTCGTTGCCCAGCAGCGGGATCAGCCGCGCGCGTTCTTCTTCATCCAGCTCGTGGACGATGTCGGTGGCACGGTCGTCGGCCATCAACCCCAGCAGCGCGGCGGCACGTGCCGGCGGCAGCGCGGCAACCAGTTCGCCACTGCGGTGCAGCTCCGGCGCCTCCAGCATCTTCACCGCACGCGGCAACGACAGCGCGGCCAGCGTCTCGGCGGCGCGCTGCAGTTCGAGCGTATTGAGGAATTCCACCGCGTCGGCGGTGTTGTAGTTCGCCAGCGGTGCCGACAATGCTGCGGCATCGGCCACCGGACGCAGCAATTGCTTCTGGTTCATGGTGATTCGCCTTCATGGGGTGCGACATCGCGCAACGCCAACGCAGGCAAACCGTCCCGATGTCAGGCGGTGGCCATCGCTGGCGTCGACCGAGGTCGACTTCTACTGTCGCTGGACATGGGTTGGGGACTCCGGAAGGGTGTACTGACGGACATGCCGGCAGCGGCGGGCAGTCTGGACCGGCGGCCGGTGCAGGTCAACCCGCGGCCGGTGACCGGGCAAGGGGCCCGCTGCCGTTCTCGTGCGTACACAGCCGCGCGCGCATAATGGCCAGGTGGCCTCCGCCGCGCTTCCCCCCGCCGAACGGACGCACAGCCGGCCTCCCGATGACCAGGTATTCCCATGCATAGCGGTGGTCTGGAACTGGCGCTGGTCCTGCTGCTGGCCGCGGTGATCGCGGTGCCGGTGTTCAAGAAGTTCGGCTTCGGCGCGGTGCTGGGCTACCTGGCGGCCGGCGTGGTGCTGGGGCCGGATGGCCTCGGCTTCGTACAGGACGCCGACCGCATCCTCGGCGCCGCCGAGATCGGCGTGGTCATGCTGCTGTTCGTGATCGGGCTGGAGCTGTCCCCTGCCCGGCTGAAGGTGATGCGGCGCTCGGTGTTCGGTGCGGGCGCGGCGCAGGTGGCGCTGTCCGGGCTGGTGCTGGGCGGCCTGCTGCTGCTCGATCACTTCCAGTGGAAGAGCGCGCTGGTGGTGGGCGTGGCGCTGGCGCTGTCGTCGACCGCGGTCGGCCTGCAGCTGCTGTCCGAGCACAAGGCGATCAACAGCGACCACGGCCGGCTGGGGTTTGCCATCCTGCTGTTCCAGGACCTGATCGCCATTCCGCTGCTGGCCGCGATTCCGCTGCTGGGCGGGGTCAAGAACGAGACGCTGCGCTGGGAAGATGCAGCCGTCGCGCTGGGCGCGCTGGCAGTGGTGATCCTGTGCGGGCGGCCGGTGCTGCGCCGCCTGTTCGGCATCATCGCGCGCACCCGCAGCCCGGAAGTGTTCACCGCCACCGCCTTGCTGGTGGTGCTGGGCACCGCCTGGTTCATGCAGGAAGCCGGCCTGAGCCCCAGCCTGGGGGCGTTCCTGGCCGGCGTGCTGCTGTCCGATTCGGAATTCCGGCACGAGCTGGAATCGCAGATCGAGCCGTTCAAGGGTTTGCTGCTGGGCCTGTTCTTCATCGCCGTGGGCATGGGCATCGACCTGGACCGCATCGCCGCCGAACCGTGGATGATCGCCGCGGGTGTGGCGATCCTGCTGGTGGTGAAGTTCAGCCTGCTGTACGCCATCGGCCGCATCGCCAAGCTCAGTTCGCGGCAGTCGCTGCTGCTGGGCAGCGTGTTGTGGTTGGGCGGCGAATTCGCCTTCGTGGTGTTCAACGAAGCGCAGCGCGCGCACCTGCTGGGCAATGCCAACCATGACCGGCTGGTGGCGATCGTCGGCCTGTCGATGGCGATCACCCCGTTGCTGATGATCGCCCTGATGCGCCTGCTCGGCGAGGAGAAGGCCGCGCCACGGCAGGCGGCGGAGGCCGACAAGGTGGCGCCGGACAATCGCCCGAAGGTGCTGATTGCCGGCATGGGCCGCTTCGGCCAGGTGATCGCGCGCCTGCTGACCGCGCAGAAGGTGCCGTTCGTGGCGCTGGAAGCGAACCCGGACACGGTGGCCGACCTGCGCCGCTTCGGCAACCAGCTGTACTACGGCGACCCGACCCGGCCGGAGATGCTGCGCGCCGCCGGTGGCGAGCACATCGACGTGTTCGTGATCACCGTGGACGACCCGGAGACCAACCTGCGCGCGGTGCGCATGGTGCGCCGCCTGTACCCGGATGCGACGGTGCTGGCACGCGCACGCAACCGCCAGCATGCGTGGCGGTTGATGGACATGTCGGCCGAACCGTTCCGCGAAGTGTTCGGTACCAGCCTGGAAATGAGCGGGCGCGTGCTGACCGCGCTGGGCGTGGCGCCGAACGTGGCCGAGCGCCATGTGCAGCAGTTCCGCGAACACGACGAGAAGCTGCTGCGCGACCAGTACCTGGTCTACGACGACGAGGCGGCGGTGATCCAGACCTCGCGCGATGCCCGCAACGACCTGATGCACCTGTTCGAAGCGGACGCGGAAAGCGACGACAAGTAGATCCACGCCATGCGTGGATGCTTCTCTGTTTCGCCGCACGATCATCCACGCATGGCGTGGATCTACTGAAAGCATCCTGCCGACCAACGGTCGGCACCCATCCAATAAGGGGCGCCTTCAGCCGTTGTCGCGCAGGAACCTGGCCATCGACGATACGCCCGGCACGCGCGGCTCGAACTCGGCGGCGACGTCGATGAAGCCGCGCATCACCGCGATCTCGCGCGGGCTGCGGTTCAAGCCATCGCGCGCTTCCGGATCGGCACCGGCGCGCAGCAGGCGCTGCACCAGCAGCGGCAGCCCGTGCAGGGCGGCCAGGTGCAACGGACCGAAGCCGCGCGGGTCGCGCACATCCAGACTCACGTCTTCATCCAGCAGGCGCTCGACAGCGGCCATCACCACCTGCTCGTCGCAGGCGGTGCCCGGTTCGGCGCGCGCACCCATCAGCAGCAGCAGCGGCGTGACCGCACCGGCAGCGGCCTGGTCCGGCTCTGCACCGGCCAGCAGCAGGGTGTCGAGCAGCGCCAGCAGGCGCGAACGGTCGCGCGCACTGAAGCCATACAGGGCCGCGCAGTGCAGCGGCGCCAGCTGCTGGGCATCGCCGGCATGCACATCGGCACCGGCGGTGAGCAGGCGCGCCACGATGTCTGGCAGGCCCAGCGCCGAGGCCAGCATCAGCACGGTGACGCCGCCTGGCAGGCGGTGTTCGAGCTGCGCACCAGCATCGAGCAGGGCCGAGACGATCTCGACCTGGCGCATGCTGACCGCCGCCGACAACGGCGTCGCACCACTGGCAGCGGCATGCTGCGGATCAGCACCGCGCGCCAGCAGCAGGTCGACCACGGCCAGATGGCCACCGCCGGCAGCACGCAGCAGCGCGGTGCAGCCCTGCGCATCAACGGCGTCGACGGCAAAGCCCAGATCATTCAAACGACGCACGGCATCGACGTCGCCGGCCATCGCGGCGGCCGGCAGATCGCCTTCGCGCAGAGTCCTGCGCGGCAGCGGCCAGACCCGCCAGTCCAGCCAGTCAGCCAGATCGCGACGACCGATCGACAGCGCCACGCCCAGCGGCGTCTGCCCATCGGCAGCACGCGCTTCGGGCGAGGCACCGTGCTGCACCAGCAGCTTCAGGGCACTTTCGCGCGCCAGTGCGGTGGCCAGATGCAGCGCGGTCATGCCATGGCTGTCGCGTGCTTCACGGTCCACGCCGGTGGTGAGCAGGGCCTGCTGCAGGCGCAGCCAACCCAGGCGCACCGCCAGTGACAGCGGCGGATCACCTGCGGGCGAGGCAGCAAACGGGTCGGCGCCGCGTTCCAGCAGTTCCAGCGCCAACTGTTCCAGGCCACGCGCCGCCTGGTCGTGCTGCGCACAGGCGGCCAGGAAACGCGCCAGGCCACCACGGCCAGCCGGCGACAGGCCATGCTGCAGCATCACCTGCAGGGCCGGCACGGCATCGATACCGCGCGACAGCAGCGCGAACATCGGCGTATCGGCACAGGCGTCGCGCACGTACGGATCGGCACCATGGGCGAGCAGCCAGTCGACCGCGCGCGGCTCCAGCGCCAGCTCCGGATCGAGCAACAGGCCGCCCAGTTCTTCGGGCTGGCACAGCCTGGCCAGTGCGGCCATGCCATCGGTATTGCCGAACCCCAGCGCCTCGCGCAGCAGGGTCAACGGCGGGCGATCAGGCAGCAGGCCGCTGGCACTGGCCGTCTCACCGCGCTCGGCCAGGCCATCGCTGACGGCGGCAGGCAACGGATAGGACGGATCCAGCAGGGCGACGATCGCCCAGCGACCGGCTTCGGCGGCGTAGTCCACCGCGCGCCGACCGGCCGGATCGCTGCCGTCGGCGGCGATGCCCAGTTCCAGCAGGCGCTTGATCAACAGCGGCGAAACATCCTCGGCCATCGTTGCCAGCAGCACCGCGTTGCGGCCATCGGTGTCGACAGCGATCAGGTCGGGCTTGTGCGGCAGCAGGTGCTCGACCACGGCGGCGCGGCCGGCACGTGCAGCTTCCAGCCACGGGGTACGGCCCAGTGCGTCGCGCGCTTCCAGGTTGGCACCGGCGGCAAGCAGCACGCCGATGATGTCCACGTGGCCAGCCAATGCCGCTTCATGCAGCGCGCTGCGGCGCTGGCGGTCACGCGCGTCGGCACGTGCCTTGTGCTTGAGCAGCAGCTGCACGCCGGCCGGATCATCGTCTTCGGTGGCGGCCGCGGCCAGCAGCACCGGGGTGCCGTCAGCCGGTTCGCTGCGGGCGCCGCGCTCCAGCAGGAAGCGCGCCAGGCGCCAGTTGCCGACCTGGCAGGCCACGGCCAACGGCGACCAGCCATCACGGTTAAGTGCGTCGACTTCAGCCGCTGCATCGCGCAGCAGCGCGGCCACGCCCGGGTCGGAACTGCGGGCGGCATGGTGCAGGGGCGTATTGCCCTCACTGTCGGTGGCGCGCGAATCAGCACCGTTGGCCAGCAAGGTCATCACCGCCTCCGGACGCCCATGCCAGCTGTCGCGGGTCGCGGCCAGCAGCGGGGTCATGCCACGGTGCGGCGCGTTCACATCGACGCCGCGGCCGATCAGCTCACGCAGCAGGCGCAGGTCCGGCAGGACAGCGGCGAGCACCGCCAGGCTGCGCTGGTCGCGCCAGTTCGGGTCAGGCAGGGAATACGGATCGGCGCCGGCCTGCAGCAGCTGCAGCGCACGGTCGATGCGGCCGTGGCGTGCGGCTTCGTACAGGGCCGGGGTCAGCTCCTGCGGCGCCAGGGCTTCCAGCGGCGTGGTGTCCACGACCGCGCTGAACAGCGTTTCGCGATCGACCGGCAGTTCAGCGCCAAGCGGGCTGCGCAGCGAGACCAGCGGCGCCGGGGCAATGCGCTGCAGCAGCAGATGCAGCAGCGGCGACAGCAGCAGCACCGCCAGTGTCGACGGCCAACGCGCGCTTGCCGGCAGCAGGTCCGGCCAGCTCGGCAGTACCACCAGTGCCGCCAGGGCCATCACCAGTGCTGCCGCACCAAGGCCACGCCAGGCGCTGAGGTCACGACCCGCCAACGCCTGCCAATGCTGGGCCAGGCCACCATCGAGACGCTCGACATCGTTCCACAGCGGCCAGGTGCGCCAGGCCGCCAGCAGGCCGGCGCTGACCAGCACGCTCAGGCCCAGCACCGCGGCAAGACTGCCGCTGTCGCGCAGCGCGGCCAGTGGCCAGGCCAGCAGCAGGGCCAGCAGCAACGGCGCGGCAGTCCACAGCGCCAGCAGTGCCGGCAGGTCCTGGCGGGCGATCACCTTCGGCGGCAGCAGCGCGCGGCTGCGTCGCCACCACGAGATTCCCAGTGCGAACGCCGGTTGGGCCAGGGCCGCCAGCACCGCGCCGGGCAGGCCACCCAGCGCAGAACCCAGCGCCAGCAAGGCACCGAGGGTGAAGGCCAGCGACAGGGCGCGGGATCGGGAAAGCTCAGTCATAGTGGCGCAGCATCATGCTGCTCACCGACGGGGGCACCTGCAGGTAGAACCCGCGCTCGGTCAGTTCGCTGCGCACCTTGGCCGGATCGGCCTGGGCCAGCTGGCGCTGCGCGTCCAGGGTCACTTCCAGCACGAAGACGAGCGCACCCAACGACGCCGACAGCGGCGCAGGCAAAGCGCTGAAGTCATCGCGTCGGGCGAGATAGACGTAGGTGTCCGGCTTGAGTTGGCTTTTATAGACGTAGGCGTGCATGTCCACGGGACGATAACCCGGGAAGAGCCGTGATTGTGTCGGAAAGCCGACACCGGGGAAAGCCGTCACGCGACGATGGCGGCGTGATCGACGGCGTTTCCCCGGTGAGGTTCAGCAATGTGGCGACGCCGTTCAGCCAGCGCCACCGTTCCGCCGCGCTTACTTGACCTTGGCGTAGGTGCCTTTCAAGGCCACGCCGGCGACGAAGGTGCCGGCCCAGCACTCGTAGTTGGTCGCGCTCTTGAACTCGTTCTTCTTGTAGTAGCTGACGATGTCGACCACGGCGTTGGCGCCGCGCGACTTGGCACCGTCCTGCAGCGCCAGCAGCGCCGACAGCGCGACCCAGTTGCAGGCCTCGACGTCGCTCTTGTTGGCGGCGTTGGTCTTCTTGTTGGTCACGTCTTCGCCCAGGCGCTGCTGCACGCTGACCGGCTGGCCAGCCAGGTAGAAGCGCACGCTGCCGTCGATGCCGGCATCTTTGGCGGCCTGCGAACTGATCAGTTCGTGCAGGGACTGCTCGACGCGGGTATCGCGCGCCGAAGCGGTGGAAGTCAGGGCCAGCAGCGCGGTGGCAGTGGCGATCAGCAGGGTGCGGCGCATCGGAACGTCTCCTTGTTGAGGTGCGGGTACGGCGGGATCACGCGCTCCAGCGACGGAACACCAGCGAGGTGTTGATGCCGCCGAAGGCGAAGTTGTTGCTCATCACGTACTCGGCCTGCAGCTCGCGGCCTTGTCCGGTGATGAAGTCGAGCTGGCCGCAGCGCGGGTCCACCTCGACCAGGTTCAGGGTTGGCGCGAACCAGCCGGCGCGCATCATCTCGATGCTCATCCAGGCTTCGAACGCACCGCAACCGCCCAGCATGTGGCCGACGTAGCTCTTCAACGAACTGATCGGCACGCGGCTGCCGAACACCTGGGCGGTGGCCTGGGTCTCGGCGATGTCGCCGTGGTCGGTGGCCGTGCCGTGGGCGTTCACGTAGTCGATCTGCGCAGGTTGCAGGCCGGCGTCTTCCAGTGCCAGGCGCATGGCCTGGGCCATGGTGTCGGCGCTGGGCTGGGTGACGTGCTGGCCGTCGCTGTTGGTGCCGTAGCCCACGATCTCGGCCAGGATGGTCGCGCCGCGTGCCTGCGCGTGCTCCAGATCTTCCAGGATCAGCGTGCAGGCGCCCTCGCCCAGCACCAGGCCATCGCGGCCGGCATCGAACGGGCGCGGAGTGGTGTGCGGTGCATCGTTGCGCGTGCTGGTGGCGAACAGGGTGTCGAACACGGCCGCGGCGGTGGCGTCGAGCTGCTCGGCGCCACCGGCCACCATCACCGTCTGCTTGCCGCTGCGGATCGCTTCGTAGCCCGCGCCCACGCCCTGGCTGCCCGACGTACAGGCACTGGAGGTGGTGTAGACACGCCCGGACAAGCCGAAGAACACGCCGATGTTGACCGGCGCGGTGTGGCTCATCATCTTCAGGTAGGTGGTGGCGCTGATGCCGTCGGTGGTGAACTCATGCAGCATGCGGCCGAATTCGCCGGTGGCCTCGTGGCTGCCCGACGATGAGCCATAGGCCACGCCGGTACGGCCACTGCGCAGCACCGGGTGCTCGAACAGGCCCGCCTCACGCAGGGCGACCTCGGTGGCGCGCACCGACATGATCGCGACCTTGCCCATCGAGCGCGTGGTCTTGCGGTTGTAGTTCGGCGGCAGCTCGTAGTCCTGCGCGGGCGCGGCCAGCTTGGTGTTCAGGCCCGCATACACATCCCATTCCGGCATCGAACGCACCGCGTTGCGGCAGCTGCGCAGATGGGCCTGGATGGTCGGCCAGTCGTGACCGAGCGGACTGATGGCGGCGGCACCGGTGACCACCACGCGACGATCGGCAGCCATCAGATCATCCCTCCGTTGACCGAGATCACCTGGCGGGTGATGTACCCGGCCGGCTCGGACAGCAGGAACGCGACTGTGGCCGCCACTTCCTCGGGACGGCCAACGCGGCCGGCCGGGATCAGCTTCAATGCGTGTTCGACCACTTCTTCGTTGAGCATGTCGGTCTCGATCAGGCCCGGGGCCACGCAGTTGACGGTGATCTGGCGGCTGGCCAGCTCCAGCGCCAATGCCTTGCTGGCACCGATGATGCCGGCCTTGGCTGCACTGTAATTGACCTGGCCACGGTTGCCGGCCACGCCGGACACCGAGGACAGGGTGACGATGCGGCCCGGCTTGCGCCGCCGCACCATCGGCATGATCAGCGGATGCAGCACGTTGTAGAAGCCGTCCAGATTGGTATGGATCACCTGGTCCCAGTCATCCTCGGACAGCGCCGGGAACGCGCCGTCACGGGCGATGCCGGCATTGCACACCACGCCGTAGTAGGCGCCATGTGCCTCCACATCCGCTTCCAGCGCGGCGCGCGCGGCGGCACGGTCGGCCACGTCGAAGGCCAGCACGCGGGCCTGCTGGCCCAGCGCCTGGATATCGTCGGCCACTGCCTGTGCTTCTTCCACACGGCTGCGGCAATGCACCACCACGTCGAAGCCATCGCGCGCGATACGCAGCGCAATGGCCCGGCCGATGCCCCGGCTCGCGCCGGTCACCAGCACGCTTCGATTCCCTGTCATGCCTGTCCACTCTCCAGATAGGCCATCGAGTCGGCCGGTTCGAACACCGACACGTTGGCAACCGCCCATTCTTCTTCGCCTGCCAGGATGCGGCAGGCGAACATCCCTAATCCATTGTCGCCCAACAGTTCGCAACGCGCCTGTACCTGCAGGCGGGTGCCGCTGGGGAAGCTGCTGCGCGTGCTGGTGTAGCGCCGGCTGCCGAGCAGGAAGCCCAGCTGCGGCGGGTTGCCGGCCGTACGTGCACGGCAGCCGGCCCAGGCGGCGATGGCCTGGGCCATGTATTCGATGCCGACCCAGGCCGGGACCGCTCCGTCTTCGATGAACAGGCCGGCCTCGGGCACCACCAGTTCCGCCTCGATGCTGTCCTGGTCCCAGCGCAGGATGCGGTCCAGCAGGCACATGTCCTGGCGGTGCGGCACCACCTCTTCGATGGCATACAGCGGCAGGTTCATCGGCGCTCCAGTGCCAGCACGGCATTGCTGCCGCCGAAGGCGAACGAATTGCTCAGCACCCGCCGCGGCAGCTGCGGCAGGAAGGTCGCCGGGGCGACCAGCGGCAACGCCGGCAACGCCGGATCGGCCACGCCGTCCCACCAGTGCGGCGGCAGTTGCTGCTGCGGATTCTCGGCCAGCAGGATCCAGCACAGCGCCGCTTCGATCGCGCCGGACGCACCCAGCGTGTGGCCGGTCAGTGGCTTGGTCGAACTGGCGGGCACATCGGTGCCCAGCACCTGCGCCACCGCCAGGCTTTCCATCGCGTCGTTGTGGCCGGTCGCAGTGCCATGCAGATTCACGTAATCCACTTCCGAAGGCGCCCAGCCGGCACGCTGCAACGCCTGCTGCAGGGCATCGATGGCGCCCAGACCCTGCGGGTCCGGTGCGGACATATGGTGCGCGTCGGCCGACTCACCCCAACCGGCCAGGCTGACCGGACCCGGCTCGCGGGTCAGCAGGAACAGCGCGGCGCCCTCGCCGATGTTGATCCCGCAGCGATGCTGCGAGAACGGGTTGCAGCGCACGGCGGAGACTGATTCGAGCGCGCTGAATCCGGCGACGGTGAACCGGCACAGGGAATCGGCACCACCGGCGATGACCGCATCGACGATGCCCGAACGCAGCATGCGCGCAGCCGACATCAACGCCTTGGCGCTGGACGAACAGGCCGTGGACAGCGTCCAGGCCGGGCCCAGCGCACCGCTGCGGGTTCGCACGAACTGCGCGGCGGTGCCCATTTCCTGCTGGGCGTAGTCGAACCCTTCGGGCCAATGGCCATGCTCGGCGCGGGTACGCAGCGCCTGCTCGGATTCACCGATGCCCGAGGTACTGGTGCCCAGCACCACGGCCACGCGTTCGGCACCGTAACGGCTGATGGCATCGGCAACGGCCGGCGCGATCTGCGCCAGGGCCACGTCCAGCAGCGCGTTGTTGCGTCCACGCAGGGACACCGGCAGCGCTTCCAGCGACGGCAACGGGCTGTGCACTTCGCCCAGCGCCAGGGTGCGACCTGGCAGCAGGGTGGCGTTGTCGCTCAGCCCGCCGGGCGTATCGGCAAACAGCGCAGCGGCCACCGCGGCGCGGCCGTCACCCAACGCGCAGACCACGCCGAGGTCGTTGAGGAAAATGGGCGCGCTCTTCATTGCTGGCCGGCCATGTCGATCGATTCGATGCGCAGCGTGTATCCCTCGGCGCGGTTGTCCAGTTGCACGCTGCCATCGGCCAGGCGCTGCAGCTGCAGCCACACGGTGCCGTCGCGCGACAGGCTGCGCTGGCGGCCGTCATCGCTCACCTGCCAGCCGGCCGGCAGCGCGGCGGCAATGGCGTCGGTCGGCCACAGCGCGAACTGCAGGTCGTCCAGCACGCGTTCGGCGCGCACCTGTGGCGGCAGCCACGGTGCGCGCTGCTGGGTCAGCTGCTGGCCATCCCACTGCAGGCGCACGCCGGTCTGGCCCATCGCCTGCACGGCCAGCCGCACCTGCTGCGCATCGGCCTCCAGCAGCGCGTCCAGATCACGCTCGTGGCTGCCGAAGCGGAAGTGCAGCTGCTGCTGCAGGGCCAACGGCGCCGGCAGGCTGGACGGTGCCAGCCGCAACGGCGGCAGCTCGACCAGCGGCCGCGGCATGCGGCTGGCACAGGCGGCCAGCAGCAGGCACAGCAGGACCGCAGAGAGGCGGGCAATCAGGCGCTGCACAGTTCCTCCAGCACACGCATGCGGCGGCCGCTGTCGTCGGCCACATACGGATTGTTGGTGTCCCAGGCATAGCCGGCCAGGATGGAGCTGATCATGTCGCGCACCTGCGGCTGCTGGTCGGGGTGGTAGATGATCTTCTGGAAGCCGCCCTGGTACCAGCTTTCGACGAAGCGGCGGAAGGTTTTCACACCGGCACGCAGCGGAATCGAGAAGTCGCTTTCCCAGTCAACGGTCTCGCCCGCGTAGCGGCGCTTCAGGCATTCGCTGGCCAGTTGCGCGGATTTGAACGCGATGGTGACGCCGGAGGAGAACACCGGATCCAGGAATTCGCCGGCGTTGCCCAGCAGCGCATAGCCCGGGCCCCACAGCGAGCTGACGTTGGCCGAGTAGCCGGTGATGCGGCGCACCGGCAGCACGGCCCATTCGGCGTTGGCCAGCAGCGAGGTCAGGTTCGGGTCCTCGCCGACGATGGCCTGCAGCTTCTGCAGGTCGTCGCCTTCGTAGCGCTCGAAGAATGACGGCTCGGCCACCACGCCCAGCGAGCAGCAGCCGTTGGAGAACGGGATCGTCCAGTACCAGACGTCGATGTGCTCGGGATGGGTGGTGATCAGGATCTTGTTGCGGTCGAAATCCGCTTCGGCCGGGATGTTGTCGCGCACGTGGCAGAAGATCGCGCCACGCACCGGGAAGTTGGACGGCGATTCCAGGTCGAGCAGGCGCGGCAGCAGGCGTGCAAAGCCGGAGGCGTCGAGGATGAAATCGGCTTCGATGCGGTACTCGCTGCCATCCGGGCGGCGCACGTTCACCACCGGCTGTTCGCCCGGCTCGACCGCCAGCACTTCATCGCCGAAACGCAGGGTCGCGCCCATGCGCTCGGCGCCGCGCGCCAGCACGTTGTCGAAGTCGGCGCGCTGCACCTGGTAGGTGGTGCCCCAGCCCGGCGAGAACTTCTTCCTGAAGTCGAACGCGGTGCGCGCTTCCCCGTGCACGAAGGCCGCGCCGTTCTTGTACTGGAAGCCCGCCTCGACCACGTCCTGCAGTAGGCCCGCCGCCTCGATGTATTCCATGCTCTGCGGCAGCAGGCTCTCGCCGATGGAGAAGCGCGGGAACTGCTGGCGCTCCAGCATCAGCACCTTCCGCCCCTGCTGGCGCAGCATCGCCGCGGCCACCGAACCGGCCGGGCCGGCACCGATGATCAGGATTTCGGTACGTTCCACGTCTTCGTGGCCGGAAGAATCAGCGGCATCCACAGCAGTAGTCATCGGTGCGTCCTTGTTGCTCGATCAGGTGGAAAAGCGGAGGAATCGGAATGAAGCGTGTCCGTTCAGGCCGGCGGCACGTCATGCGGTGGCGGCCGGAACAGCGGCGAGATCAGCCAGACCAGGCCGATGCCGAACAGCAGGGTGAGCCCGAACGCGCGCAGCGCCGGTGTCTGCGAAAGACCCAGCAGGCCGAACGACAGCCACGTGCTGGCGGCACCCACGCACACCGCCAGCCAGGCACTGGCGTCGCCGCGGTGCTCGATCAGGAAGATGCCGTAGTCGATGCCCATGCCCAGCAGCAACATCAGTGCCAGCACGTTGAACAGCTGTAGCGGCTGGCCGAACAGGCCCAGCAGGCCCAGGGTCAGCGCACCGGCCACCAGGGTGGGTGCGAATACGCGCCAGGCCTGGCGCCGATAGCGCAGCCACAGGGCGCCGAACACCAGCACGATGCCAACCAGCAGCAGGCCGCCCATCAGCTTGCGGTAATGGCCCAGCAGCTGCGAGAAATCAGCGGTGCGGTCGACCCAGCGCACGCCGTCCAGGCCTTCGGCAGCGCCACGCAGGGTGGCCAGCGCATCGGCACGCGACAGGTCATCGACCATCACCACGCTGATCATCTGCCCGCCTACGTTGCCGACCCACAGGTGGCGGAATGGCTGCGAGGCCGGCGAAGCGAGGAAGGCCTCGGCGCTCAGCGGCGCTGCTGCGAATGCAGGGCGCTGCAAGGGCTCACCCACCGCTTCACCGACCGCGGCCAGCACACCCGGTTCCACCCGGGCGGTCAGCGCCGCATCGGCCTGCTGTCGCGCGGGCGACGGCAGCCAGTCGCTGATCGCGCGGTAGCCGCCGATGCGCTTGTCGTGGGTCAGTTCACGCAGGCGCGTGGTCAGCGCTTCTTCGCGCTGCAGCAGTTGTGCGGGATCGCTGCCCTGCACCAGGTAGAACTGCGCCGGGCTGGGCATGCCCAGCAGCTGGCTGAGGCGGATCTGCTGGGCCATCAGCGCCGGCGGCGAGGACTGCAGGCTGCGCAGGTCGTCGTTGCTGTGCAGGCGGGCGATGCCGATGGCCGACACCAGCGCGGCCACGCCAAGGAAGATCGCCACCGGGCGACGCCCGTGCAGGCGCGGGAAGCGCTCGAGCGTACTGCCCAGCCACTGCGCGAAGCGGGTGGTACGGATCTCGCCACCGTCCAGCCACGGGAACCAGAAGATCACCGTGAGGAAGGCCGCAGCCAGACCGACCACCGAGAACAACGCCATCTGCCGCAGCCCGGGGAACGGCGCCAGACCCAGTGCCAGGTAGGCCAGCGCGCTGGTCAACAGCGCAAGCCAGAGGCCTGGCAGCAGATGCCGCAGCAGCTTCCAGCGGCGGTCGGCCGGCTCGGCCTGACGCGAAGCAAACCAGTGGATGCCGTAGTCCTCGGCCACACCGACCAGCGAGGCACCAAACACCAGGGTCAGCACATGCACCTTGTCGAACACCAGCACAGTCACCGCCAGCGCCACGCCACAACCGATCAGCAGCGAGGCGGCAACCAGCAGGATCGGCCGCAGCGAGCGGAATGCCAGCCACACCAGCAGCAGCACCGCCGCCAGCGAACCCCAGCCGATGGTGTTGATCTCCTGGTTGGCCTGCACCGCGGCCGCTTCGGCATGCAACGGCACGCCGGCATGCAGGATCTCCAGATCCGGCGCAGCGGCCTTGGCCGCCTCTCCGGCGCGTTCGAGCAGGCCATCGAGATGGCGCTCGCCATCCAGCCTGAAGGCCGAGCCCGGCGTATCGAACTGCAGCGCTGCCCAGTGCTTGCCCTCGGCCTCCAGCAGGCCGTCATCGCCCAGGCGCAGCCCGGAGCCCTGCGCCTGCTGCTGCCACCACTGGGGCCACAGCGACAGCGGATCCTGCCGCCACTCGGTCAGGCGCGGGGCGCCCATCGGTCCGTACAGCGCGCCCAGCGCCTGTTCGGCCAGCGCAGCGGGTTCGGCCTGCTGCAGCTGCTCGCGCTGGGCCTGGGTCAGCAGGCGATCGCGGTACGGTGCGTAGAACGCACGCGCGTCATCGAACCAGCCTTCCATCGAACCACTGGGCACCAGCAGCGCGCTGTCGGCATCACTGGCCATTGCCGCAGCGAACGCCGCCTGCGCGCGCTTGGCAGCGGCACCGTCGGTGCTGCCGAGCAGCACCACCACCTGCCGCGAGCTGCCATCGGCGATGCGCCGGGTGACGTCGCTGAGCAGACGGTCATGCGCGTCCTGCGGCAGCAGGGCGAGGATGTCGGTGTCGATCCGCGACTCCTGGCTCCACAGGCGCCACTGCTGCGCGCCCAGCACCAGCAACAGCAGCAGCCAGGCGATGCCCAGCCAGTGCCACCAGCGGCGCAGGCGATCCGGTGTGGCGCTGTCACTCAAAGCGGCGCGCCTCGTCGGCGTTCAACGTGGCCGGCGCTTCGCTCAGCGCGGTGAACTGGATGCGGGTGCGATCCTGGTTGGCTTCGATGATCTCGACCTGGCGCACGTAACGGTCGCCCTGCAACGTCAGCGACTGGAAGGCCTTGGCCAGCATCGCCGACTTCGGCGTCAGTTTCAGGCGCCAGCCCTGCCCTTCACGCGTGGCCTGGACGTTGAACTGGCTGGACAGTGCCTGCACGTCACCGCTCATCAACGCGAACATGATCGCGTTGACCGAGCGCATCGCCGGCTGCTGGCGCGCGTCCAGCTCGACCCGGGTGCTGCCATCGCGCTGGCGACTGAGGATGCGGTCGGCGGTGACCACCACCTCGGACGGGAACGGCTTGAGCGTGGACCAGATCACCCCATGCTTGCGCGCGACCACGAACTGGCCCTGCGAGCGCAGCGGGTTCTTGAAGCCGCTGACCTGCTTTTCCTGGGTGAACTGCCCGCGCAGCACGTCCGGCCGGGCGACGGCCTGGGTGATGGCATCGACGGCGGGATCGGCGGCCTGCAGCAGCGGCGCGGCAACCAGCAGCAGCGCGCACAGCAGCACGCGCGGAAGACGAAGGGATCGGATCACGGGGCAGGCACTCCAAGACGCTGCCACAGCACCGGCGGGCACTGGTACAGCATTTCCTTGCTGGCCGCGTCGACCGCGACCTGGATGGTCATCGCGCGGGTCAGCACCTGGCCGCTTTCCGCATCGAGGATCTCGTATTCGATCTTCAGCCGGTTCTCCCACTCGACGATGCGCGAGCGCACGCGCAGCGCCTGCCCGAACAGCAGCGGCCGCACGTACTTCACCCGTGCGTCGACCACCGGCCACAGGTAGCCCGATTCGAGCATCTGCGGATAGTCGTAGTCGTAGCGCTTCAGCAACGCGCAGCGCGCGATCTCGAAGTATTTGAAGTAGTTGCCATGCCAGACCACGTTCATCGGATCGCAGTCATGGAATGCGGGGGCCAGCTCGATTTC
The DNA here is from genome assembly GCF_021605635.1 of Stenotrophomonas sp. PA-6-5C. Classification (NCBI taxonomy): domain Bacteria; kingdom Pseudomonadati; phylum Pseudomonadota; class Gammaproteobacteria; order Lysobacterales; family Lysobacteraceae; genus Stenotrophomonas; species Stenotrophomonas sp. PA-6-5C. The sequence goes on along the minus strand of NZ_WKEE01000006.1, from coordinate 90,669 downwards.
GCCGACCAGTTCGTTGCCTTCATTCACCGACATACAACTCCCAGCGTTGCGCGCGGATCTCCACCAGCAGTTCCCGCAGTTCGCGATCCAGCGCGCGGTCTTCTTCGACCAGGGCGATGCGCTGCCCCAGGTCGGCGTACATGGCGGCCAGACTGCCATGCAGCTGCGCGTTCATGCCAACCCGTTCGCGCAGCGCCAGCCCCTGGCGGGCGGCGATCAGCATGGCCGCCACCACCTGTTCAGTCAGTTCGATCACGCGCAGGCAGTCGCGCGCGGCGATGGTGCCCATGCTGACCTTGTCCTGGTTGTGGCATTCGGTGGAGCGCGAGAACACGCTGGCAGGCATGGTCTGCTTCAGTGCCTCCGCCGTCCATGCCGAAACGCTGATCTGCAGCGCCTTCAGGCCATGGTTGATCGCCGCACGCGGGCCGGTCGCCGCCGACAGATTGGCCGGCAGGCCGTGGTTGTAGCGGGCATCGACCACCAGCGCCAGCTGCCGGTCGAGCAGGTCGGCGATGTTGGCCACGGTGTTCTTCAGCGTGTCCATCGCCAGCGCGATGTGGCCGCCGTAGAAGTGGCCACCGTGCAGGATGCGCTCGCCGTCGGCATCGATCAGCGGGTTGTCATTGGCGCTGTTCAGCTCGGTTTCGATCAGCTGGCGCAGGAACGGCAGGGTGTCTTCCAGCACCCCGATCACGTGCGGCGCGCAGCGCAGCGAGTAGCGGTCCTGCAGACGCTGCTCATTGCGCGGCGGGCGCTCGCTGTGCAGGTCGCTGCGCAGGCGCGCGGCAATGCGCGACTGCCCCGGGTGCGGCTTGGCGGCGAACAGGGTTTCATCGAAGTGGTGTGCGTTGCCGTCGCTGGACAGCACGTTGAACGCGGTCAGGCGCGTGGCCATGCGGGCCAGGTAATCGGCGCGCTGCCAGGCCAGGCAGGCCAGGCCGGTCATCACCGCCGTGCCGTTCATGATCGCCAGGCCTTCCTTCGGCCGCAGCTTCAGCGGGGTCATGCCGATCTTCGCCAGCACCTCGGCCGCCGGCTGCACGCGGCCGTCGTGCAGCACCTCGCGTTCTCCGCACAGCACGGCTGCCACGTACGACAGCGGGGTCAGGTCGCCACTGGCACCCACCGAACCTTCGGCGGGAATCAACGGCAGCACATCGTGCTGCAGCAGCGTGGCCAGGCCTTCCAGCAGCGGCACGCTGACGCCGGACATGCCGCGTACCAGCGAAGCCAGGCGCGCAGCCAGCACGGCGCGGGTCTCGGCCGGGTCCAGGTAACGGCCCAGGCCGCAACCATGGTAGGTGTACAGGTGGTGCGGCAGCTCGGCGACCAGTGCCGGCGGAATGTTCACCGTGCACGAATCGCCGTAGCCGGTGGTCACGCCATAGATGACGCCATCCTCGCGCAGCAGGCGGTCGAGGAAATCGGCACCACGCTGGATATGTGCGCGGAACGCCGGCACATCGCTCAGCGCGGCCTCGCATCTGCGCTGGGCCAGGGCGACCACGTCTTCGATGGTCAGCGGTGCATCGCCGAAACGGCACACGGGTACGGCGTCAATCGTCATGAGGAGCCTGATCCCAGAAGGGGAAGAAATTGAACCAGTCCAGCGGGGACTGGATGACCTGGAGTTCCAGCCAGTGCGCGAAGCGCTGCGCCTGTTCGGCCAGTGCGGCATCGCGCGATCCGCGCGGCAGCACCACGCGCTCGGCGAACTGTTCGAAGGCCACGCGATAGCCGTCGCCCTGGTGCAGGCACGACATCGTGTAGACCGGGCAGCCAAGCGCGGCCGCCAGCACGTAGGCGCCGATCGGGAACGGCGCACGGTGGCCGAGGAAATCGGCCATCACACTGCGCCCGCCCTGCACCGGCACGCGGTCGCCGACGATGGCCACGAAGCCACCCGACGCGACCTTTTCGGCGAGCATCACAGCCGTGGCCGGGCCCATTTCGGTGACCTGCACCAGCTCCACCGCAGCCAGCGGGTCCAGCCGCTGCAGCAGGCGGTTGAAGCGCTGCGCGTGCGCGGTATGCACCAGCACGGTGATGCGGAACCCCGGCACCTGCTCGGCCAGTACCTGGCACAGCTCCAGGCAGCCGATGTGCGCGGTCAGGATCAGGCCACCTTCGCGGCGTGCGATCTTGCCCAGCACCAGGTCGCGCTGCAGGTGGATACGCTCGGGCGGATAGCGGCCGCCGAGGCCCAGAATCTTGTCCAGCATCGTGTCGGCGAAGCTGAAGAAGTGGCGCAGGCTGTCGCGCCGGGTGGGCGCATGGCCCAGCGCGCCGGTATGCGCCTGCAATCGCTGCAGGTACTGCATCGAGGCCTGGCGACCGACGCGGTTGCCGAGCCAATGGCAGGCCACCACCGGCCATACGCACAGGCGGAACGGCCAGCGCCCGAACCAGCGGTGCACCCAGCACAGGAACAGTACGCCGGCCACCGAGGTGGACTCGCCGATGTCGGCCCAATGCGGGGCGTCGTGCGCCGGGGTCATCTCAGCCCTGCCCCTGCAGCCGGCGCCACAGCAGGCGCGGCGCACGCCAGAGCATGCCGAAGAACAGCCGGGTATGCATGCGGCTGATGCGCACGTTGTCGCGCCACACATCGAAATGCGAGACCCCGTCGGCGGGATAGGTCACGCGCGTGGCCAGGTGTTCGACCGGTACCTGCCGCCAGTACAGGCGGACCATTACTTCGGTGTCGAAATCCATGCGCCGGCCGATGGTCTCTTCGCCGATCAGGCGCAGCACCGGCGGCAGCGGATACACACGGAATCCACACATGGTGTCGCGCAGGTGCAGCGACAGCGTGTTGATCCACACCCAGATGTGGGTGGCGTAGCGACCATACAGGCGCGCCTTCGGCACGCTGGCATCGTAGGCCGGAATGCCGCAGATCACCGCGTCCGGGTGCGCGCGGGCGGCATCGATGAAACGCGGCAGGTCGCCGGTATCGTGCTGGCCGTCGGCATCGATCTGCAGCACGTGGGTGTATCCACGACGCTGCGCTTCAGCGAAACCGGCCAGCATCGCACCGCCCTTGCCCTGGTTCACGTCCAGCCGCAGCAGGTCGACGCCCGCTCGCTGTGCCAGTTCCCGCAGCACCAGCGCGCAGGAGGGCTGCGAGCCATCGTCGACCAGCAGGCAGGGCAGGCCCGCGGCCTGCACGCCATCGACCACCGCACCGATGGCGTGTTCGTGGTCGTACACGGGAATGACCACCAGCGGCGCGAACGCGCCGCCAGCGGTGGCCGGCTCAATGCGCATCGGCGAAGACCACCCTGCCGCTGGCGTGCACGCCATGCACGGAGGTATAGCGGAAGGTCAGCACACCGCGTTCGGTGTCCCACTGCAGTTGCAGGGTCAGCTCGTCGCCGGGGCGGGCCACGCGCTGGAACTTCACTGCATCCATGCGCTGGAAACCGGTCGGCAGCACGAAGGCCTGGCGACCGAAGCGCACCGCCCAGTCCAGCTGGGCCACGCCGGGCAGGATCGCCGCCTGCGGGAAGTGGCCCTGGAACGCGCGCAGCGCGGGGTCCAGCGTCATCCGCAGGGTGGCCGCGGCCTCTTCGCGACAGTCCCAGACAGGCACCGGCATCATCGGCTGGAACAGCGCAACCAGCGCGGCCTGGGTGACTTTGCCCTGGGCATTGATCGGCAGCGATTCGACCAGGCGCCAGCGGCGCGGCCGGGTGACCGCATCATGGCCCTGCGCCAGCCGCGCGCCCAAGCGCTGCCCCAGCGCACGCCGTGCGCTGTCACCGGCACGTGCCAACGCCGGGTCGGCCGGCACCACCACGGCCGCCAGCTGCTCGCGCTGGCCCTGCAGGACCAGCACGCGCACGTCCTCGACTTCTGGATCCTCGCGCAGCGCGCGCTCCAGTGCATCCAGCGAAACGCGCCGTTCTTCGATCTTGACGATGCGGTCGGCACGGCCCAGCAGGCGGAAACGGCCATCGGCCAGTGCTTCCACGCGATCCTGGGTGCGCCACCAGTCCGACGTCTCCAGGTGCGGCGAGGCCACCGCCAGACAGTCCTCCTCGATCCGCCACTGCACGCCCGGCAGCGGCTGCCACGGCGGCGCATCGGTGTCCCAGCGGCGCCAGGCGATGCCACCGGTTTCACTGCTGCCATAAACCTCGGTGGGCGCCACGCCCAACCACAGGCGGACCTGGCGCGCGGCGTCCTCCGGCAGCGGGCCGCCGGAAGAGAACACCGCGCGCAGGCGACCGTGCAGGCTGGCCCAGTCGAGCTGCTCGGGCAGGCGCTTGAGATGGGCCGGGGTGGCGACCAGCACCGTATCGGTACCGGCCAGCGCGCCCACCAGGTCTTCGTGGAAGAAGCGCCGGGGCTGGATTGCGCGACCGGCCGCCAGTGGCCACAGCACGCGGAACAGCAGGCCATAGATATGCTGGTGGGACACGGTGCCATGCACCTGGGCGCCATCGAGCTGGGCGCCGAACGCGGCCTGCAGCGCATCGACCTCGCGCGCCAGCTGGTCCAGCCGCTTGCTGATGGCGCTGGGCTGGCCGGTGCTGCCGGAGGTGAACACGCACAGTTCGCAGGCCCGCTCGTCCAACGGCAGCAGCGCCGCATCGTCGGCGACGGCGGTCGCCTGCAACGGCTGGTAATCGGCCGACAGGTCACCTGCAAAACCACTCACCTGCGGCTGCAGCGCCTGCAATGTCGCGGGCAGGTTGTCGGCGGCCAGGAACACCCGTTTGCCGGCATGCCAGGCACCGAACAACGCCGCAGCGAAGGCCACGGTGTCGTCGAAGTAGAGCGCCCAGTCACGGCCTTCGGCAGAACTGAAGGCGTCATGCCAGGCCAGCACGCGCAGGCGGAAGGCGACGTGGTCGACGGCGATGCCATCGCAGACACCGATGTCGCGGCCGGGCTGCGCCGTAGTCAGCAGCCGATCCAGGGCGATCCAGTCAGCCATGCGCGTGCGCTGCCTTGACCCGACGCCGTACCAGCCATTCGCCCCCGAACAACAATCCCATCATCACGTACGCCAACAATCCGTTGTAGAGCATCCAGACCCGGTCCGACGCATACAGCGCGGTGAGCAGGGCGAGACCACCATTGAGAACGAAAAAGCCGCACCACACCTGGGTGACGCGACGGGTATAGGTCACCGCGAACGGTGGCAGGTCCGGCTCCTGCAGGCGCGCCAGGCGCTCCACCAGCGGTGGACCGAAGCGCAGGCTGGTGGCGAACACCGTCAGCATCACCACGTTGACCAGCGCCGGGTACAGCTTCAGCGGCAGCGCCTGGTTGAGCACGGTGGCCAGCCCGGCCAGCAGGCCCGCGCCGGCGGCGCCGGCCCACCACAAGGGTTGCCGGGTGCTCAGCGCGCGCAGCAGAGCCAGCGCGAACAGCAGCAGCGCCAGCCAGCGCGGCTCGAAGCGGCCCATCGCCGCGTAGACCAGCACCGGATAGGCAAGCGAAATCGCTGCCACCACGACCATGCGTGCCCGTGCCATGGTCGCGGCGTCCGTGCTGCTGTCAGGCAGCGGCCTGACCGGGCAGCAGGCCGTGCACGACATCAACGATGTCCTGCACGGTGCGCACGGCCTTGAACGCTTCAGGCTGCAGGTTGCGGCCGAGCAGCGGCTTGAGCTGCACGATCAGGTCCACCGCATCGATGCTGTCGATGTCCAGGTCGTCGTACAGGCGCGACTCCGGGCTGATCCGCGCCGGCTCGATCTCGAAGCTGTCGGTCAGGATGCGGACGATGCGCTCGAACAATTCATTCTTGGTCATGGCAGTTCCTGGCGCCTTACGACTGGCGGGCGGCGACGAACTCGCCGAGCGCGCGCACGCTGGAGAAATGGCGGCGGGTTTCTTCCGAGTCGGCCGAGAGGCTGACACCGTACTTCTTCTGCAGCGCCAGGCCCAGTTCCAGCGCATCGATCGAGTCCAGGCCGAGGCCTTCCACGAACAGAGGCGCGGTCGGATCGATGTCCTCCGGGGTGATGTCCTCCAGTGAAAGCGAGGAAATGATCAATTCCTTGATCTCGTGCTCAAGTGCTTGCACGGGTCGGATCTCCAGACAGGTCGAAATAACGAGTGAGGTGGTCGGTGACGCGACGGGCCGCCAGGGCATCCCCCCTTGGCGAGTCATCTTCGGCCAGGAACGGCGCGATCGGGATATCTTCGCCGATCTGCAGCTGAACGTGAAAACGACGTGAGGGCACACGATACCACTTCTGGCCCTTGGTCAACGTCGGCGGCGTGCAGGTGATGCGCACCGGGGTGATGTCCAGGCGCCCGCGCACGGCGATGTTGGCGGCACCGCGCTGCAGTCGCAGCGGCTGCCCGGGCACGCTGCGGGTGCCTTCCGGGAAGATGACCAGGGTGCCGCCGGCATGCACGGCCGCCGCGCAGTCATCGACCAGGCCGGCGCCGTCGTCATTGGAGATGTAGCCCGCCGCACGCACCGGGCCGCGCATGAACGGGTTGCAGGCCACCGCCCGCTTGACCACGCAGTCGGCGTTGGGCAGCAGGGCGATCAGGCAGACCACGTCGATCAGGGTCGGGTGGTTGGCCAGCACCAGCAGGCCGTCGCGCTGCAGGCGTTCGCGCCCTTCCACCTGCAGGGTCATCACCCCCAGCCGGCACATCAGCCACACATGGCTGGCGAAGGCACGCTGGACCAGCCGGCGAGCCCGGCGGCGACGCGCAAGCGGGTCGCGCATCAGCAGCAGCACCGGCATCACCAGCACGCCCAGCAACAGACCGCCGACGCCAAATGCAGCAAAGCTGAGGCCGGTGCCGAACACCCGCCAGGCATGATCGAGGCGGCGCAGCGCCTCAGCCACGGCGGCGCCAGGACCAGCGCTGGCCTTCGGTCACGTGCTGCAGCAGCGGATCCCCGGCCAGCAGGAAGCGGTGCAGGTCCAGCGCATGCGGCAACAGGCCCGGAGCGGTCGGATCGACGTCGTCGGCGACCTGCCAGGACAGCGAAAGATCGGTGCCACCGGCGGTGCCGGCGGGTGCCAGACGCCAGCACCAGGCGAAGAACGGGTCGGGTTCGTCGGCGAATTCGGCGTAAACGTCGGGCAATGGTGACTCATACACCACGATCCGCACTTCGCGTGCACCATCACCAAGCAGGCCGACGGCCTCCAGGCAGGCCGCTTCCACCGTCGACTGGCCTGCGGACAACGCCAGGTAGTTGCCACGGTGGCCGCGGGCGATCGAATACAGCGCGGCGATGGCGTTGTGCACCGACAGGCCGAAGCCGGTGGGCGACAGCGGCTGATCGGCCACCAGCGAGCCCAGCAGGTCCATCGAACGGGCGACATCGCCATGGCGGCTGGCGAACACCAGCGGCACCTGGCTGTCAGCGCCCTGTCCGTCCTCGCACCAGCACGCGGCCTGGATCGCCATGCGGCCCAGGCGCTCGATACGGCGGCGCTGCATGGCCGGAATCTCGGCCAGCGCCGGCGTGTCCTCACCCTGCGGCAGGAACGGCGACCCGGCCCAGCCCATCCATTGGCTACGCTCGGTCAGGCCAGGCGCCCAGGCGGCCCAGTCGACAACGGAAAATTCGATCATTACCGGTGATGTTTCAATGGGCGAACGAGAGTCTCGAGCCATTACGGCGACACGCGGCTGCCCCCCATTCCTGCAGCCATGCATCCGTCCAGGACGTCGCCGGCTGCCCCCCTGGCTGCCGGAAAGGAGCGCACGCGAGCACGTCCGACACAGGGATGACATGTTTCACAAAACACAACGGGGAGCGATCAGCGACCGCCCCCCGCGTGGACTGAACCAGCGGACGGATTCAGTGGTAGCCAGCGTCGGCACGCACCTTGCCGCGGAACACCCGGTAGGACCAGGCCGTGTAGCCCAGGATCACCGGCAGCAGCAGCACCAGCCCGACCAGGGTGAAGCTGAGCGAAGAGGCCGGCGCGGCGGCCTGCCACAGCGTCATCGACGGCGGCAGCAGGTACGGCCACATGCCCAGCACCAGGCCGGCGAAGCCAAGCACGAACAACGCCAGGCTGAGCAGGAACGGCGGCAGGTCGCGACGCGGATGGGTGGCACTGCGCCACAGCGCGATGGCCACCGCCAGGGTCAGCAGCGGCACCGGCGACAACCACCAGAAGTTGCCGTCGCTGAACCAGCGGTCCATCAGCCGCGACTGCAGGAACGGCAGCCAGCTGCTGACCAGGCCCATCGCCGCGATCACCGCCACCACCAGCGGCCGGGTCATCTGCCGGGCCAGCGCCTGCACGCGCCCTTCGGTCTTCAGGATCAGCCAGGTACTGCCCAGCAATGCGTAGCCGGCCACCAGCGCGGCACCGGTCAGCATCGCGAACGGGCTGAACCAGCCGAACGCGCCGCCCTGGTACACGCCATCGACCAGCGGCAGGCCCTGCACCAGCGTGCCGAGGATCACGCCCTGGGCAAAGGTGGCCAGCAGCGAACCGAGGCCGAACGCCGCGCTCCACAGCCGCCGCGAGCGGTGCGCCTTGAAACGGAACTCGAAGGCCACGCCACGGAACACCAGCGCCACCACCAGCAGCAGCACCGGCAGGTACAGCGCCGACAGCAGCACCGCGTAGGCCTTCGGGAACGCCGCCATCAGGCCGGCGCCACCGAGCACCAGCCAGGTCTCGTTGCCGTCCCAGATCGGCGCGGCGGTGTTCATCATCAGGTCCAGCTGTTCCTCGTCCTCGGCGAACGGCGCGAGGATGCCGATGCCGAGCACGAAGCCGTCCAGCACCACGTACATCAGCACGCCGAAGCCGATCACCGCGAACCATGCCACCGGCAGCCAGGTCATCAGGTCCATGTCAGCGCTCCTCCAGCGGTTCGTCAGCAGCCGACAGCGGCCGCGCCGGGGTGTGGCTGCCATGGTCCAGTGACGGCCCTGCATCGTACGGCTGCGGGCCATGGCGCAGGATCTTCACCAGGTACCAGATGCCCCAACCGAACACGAAGGCGTAGCCGACCACGTACACCGTCAGCGACAGCGCGGTCATCCACGCGCTCTGCGGGCCCACCGCATCGGCGGTGCGCAGCACACCGTAGACGACCCACGGCTGCCGTCCCATCTCGGTGACGAACCAGCCTGATATCAGCGCGATGAAACCACTAGGCAGCATCCAGTTCCAGCCGCGCAGCAGCCACGGCGAATCCAGCAGCTTCTTCCGCCACAGCTGGATGGCCGAGACCCAAGCCAGCACCAGCATCAGCGTGCCCAGCCCGACCATGATGCGGAAGGCGAAGAACACCGGCGTCACCGGTGGCCGCTCGCTGGCGGGCACCGAGGTCAGCGGATCGAAGGTGCCGTCCAGGCTGTGGGTGAGGATCACGCTGCCGAGCTTGGGAATGGCCACCTCGAAGTCGTTGCGCTCTTCCTTCTCGTTGGGCAGCGCGAACACTACCAGCGGCACGCCCTCGCCCTCCTTGGGCTCATGCCAGTGCGCTTCCATCGCCGCGATCTTCATGGGCTGGTGCTTGAGCGTGTTCAGGCCATGCATGTCGCCGACGAAGATCTGCAGCGGCACGGTCAGCGCAGCGAACGCGACGGCGGCGATCAGCATCCGCCGGCCCGCTTCCACGTGTTGGCCACGACGCAGGTACCAGGCGCCGACACCACCGATCACGAAACAGGTGGTGATGAACGAGCCCAGCGCCATGTGCGCCAACCGGTACGGGAAGGACGGGTTGAACACCACCTGCCACCAGTCGATGGGATGGACGATGCCGTTGACCATCTCGTAACCGGCCGGCGTATGCAGCCAACTGTTGGACGAGAGGATCCAGAACGTGGAGAACAGCGTGCCCAGCGCCACCATGCAGGTGGACAGGAAATGCAGGCGCGGCGACACCCGGCCCCAGCCGAACATCATCACCCCCAGGAAGCTGGCCTCCAGGAAGAACGCGGTCAGCACTTCGTAGGTCAGCAGCGGGCCGATGACCGTGCCGGCCACTTCGCTCAGCCGCGGCCAGTTGGTGCCGAACTGGAAAGCCATGACGATGCCGCTGACCACGCCCATGCCGAACGAGACCGCGAAGATCTTCTGCCAGAAGAAATACAGCTCGCGCCACACGGGCAGCTTCGTGCGCAGCCAGCGCCATTCGATGAAGGCCAGCCAGCTGGCCGTGCCGATGGTGAAGGCCGGGAACAGTACGTGGAAACTGATGACGAATCCGAACTGGATCCGCGACAACAACAACGCGTCCAAGGGACGCCTCCTGCCAGGAGCCGGTGGGATACCAGACCACTTTAGGTGGATATTGTTAAAACGGGATGCGACCGGGTGACGCGCTGCTTCACTTTGTCGCAGGTGGAGAAGGCGCAGCCGACATGGCGCGGCGCTACCGTTCAGCCGCTCTGGTAGCTGCCAACCTTGGTTGGCACACACCCAAGCGCCGACCAAGGTCGGCATCTACCAACAGCAATTGGAACGGCCCATCACCCGGCGGGCGCCTCAGCGCCAGAAATACCAGACGCCCCCCGCCACAAGCGCCCCCAGCAGCAGCACCTGCACCACCACATAGCCCACGCCGCTGTCGCGCGATTCGGAGACAATGCGCTTCCGCAGCGCCTCACTCACATCCGGCGTCTGTTCCTGCTGCGCCTGCTCACGCAACGCCTGTGCCAGCGCGCGCTCTTCCGCATCGCGGGAATCGGTCGGTCGGTTCACAGCAGCTCTCCGGCGGTGGCGTGCCGCACCAGCTCCTGCTTCAGGACCTGGCGCGCACGGTACAGGTGGCTCTTGATGGTACCGCGGGCCAGGCCGGTCACCTGTTCGATCTCGGCCAGATCGAAATCCTCCAGATAATGCAGGCCCACGATCAGGCGCTGCGGCGCACTCAATCGTTCCAGCGCCGCGCCGAGGTGGCGGCCGGCCTGCAATGTCTCGCTGATTTCCGCCGGGCCCGGCCCTTCGTCACCAACGCCCAGTTCCTCGGGCGCTTCCACCGCCACCATCCACTGCGCCTCCAGCCGCCGCCGTCGCAGGTACTGCAGCGCGGTGGTGTAGGCCACGCGCGAAATCCAGGTACGCAGCGAGGATTCGAAACGGAACCGGTGCAGCTGGCGGAATACCGCCAGGAACGTTTCCTGCAGCAGGTCGGCCACCTGGTCACGGTCGCCGACCATGCGGCCGATCACATGCGCGCAGGTGCGCTGGTGTGTTTCCACCAGCTGCGCGAAGGCCGGTTGCGAGCCGTCGATGATGGCGCGCACCAGCACGTGGTCCGCATCCAGCGGCTCGGCGGGTATGGTCGACGTCGCGGCATCCTGCCGACGCCGCCCCCGCAATGCGGCCAGCGCTCCCCCCAGCAGGCTCATGCGTGGGGCTCCTCCTGTGCCCGCAGCATGCGCCGGCTCAGCCCTTGCGCACTGCGGGGCGGGTGAAGTGCCAGGCCAGCAGCTGACCCAGGCCGGCGCTGCCGACCATCGCGGCGGCGGCGCCGAACGTCAGGTCGCGTGCACCGATCGCCTCCAGCAGCGCCATGGCCAGTGCCAGGCACACCAGGCTGATGCCCCAGCGCAGCGCGCCCTGGCGGCGGCGCTCCTCTTCCAATACCGCCAGCGAGCGGATCACCTCTTCCGGCACGTGCGGCGCCACCAGCTTGCTGCGCGCACGCGCATCGGCGATGGCATGGATCGCATAGGCGGTGCAGATGAAGAGGGTGATCGGGATGAGTTCCTGCATGGTCGTGCTCCTGTCCGCTGGATGATGCGGGTTCAGGAGATTGGATGCGCGAGGCCGGCAGCCGGTTGCACTAGGCGTCATCGGCTTCGGGCGCCGGCGGTTCGTCCGGGAAATAGGTTTCCAGCTGGAAGCCCACGCGCAGGTCCGCCATCAGTCGTACAAGATCGCCATCCAGCTCGAAGCCGGCCCACGCGCGCTTCCCGAAGATGCCAATCCGCAGGCCGATCTCCGCCCCTTCCTGGTTCAACGCCTGAATCACCTGGGCACGTGCCTGAAGCGTCTCCACGACTTCCGGCCATGCGTCCATCAACCAGCCGTCCTTGTCCTTCGGCAGCTGGAACAACACCCAGGTAAACGCGTAGACACGGATCAAGCTGCCATCCTCGCGACGCAGATCGGTGCCCGCATCGCGGAAGAACTCGCGTTCCATTCCGAGACGGGCTGAGATATCGGCGCTGGCCGCGGACGGGTGCTTGATCCCCAGGGAGATGGTGTAGTCGTAGCGGTACATATCGGTTCCTTCCGAAGTGAACCCCCATCATGCGCCAGGCCGGGCCCTGCCATGCCCTTTGCCCAAGCGGTCAGCATGACCTGTGGCCCCTTCCCCCGGCCCTTGCGGCTGCTACGCTTGCCCGGTTTCCTCTTCTGGTGCTGTCCGCCCATGTCCCGAGTGCTGCCCCTGTCCCTCCTGCTGTCTGCCGTGCTGGCCGCTCCGGCCGCGCAGGCCGCGCCGACGCCGATCACCATCGAACAGGCCATGGCCGATCCGGACTGGATCGGTCCGCCGGTGGAGAAGGCCTGGTGGTCGTGGAACAGCCAGCAGGTGGAATACCAGCTCAAGCGCAACGGCAGCCCGGTGCGCGACACCTTCCGCCAGCCGGTGGCCGGTGGCGTGGCCGCGCAGGTGGCCGATGACCAGCGCGGCAGCCTCGACGTAGCCGATCCGGTGTACGACCGCAGCCGCACCCGCAGCGCCTTCGTGCGCAACGGCGATGTGTTCGTGCGCGACCTGCGCAGCGGCGCGCTGACCCAGCTGACCCGCAGCAACGAACGCGCCGGCGGCGTGAACTTCGCCGCCGACAACGGGGTGATCTGGCGCGTCGGCCAGAACTGGTTCCACTGGACCGCCGCCAGCGGCGTGCAGCAGGTGGCCAGCCTGAAGGCCGACAAGGATCCGAGCACGCCGCCGAAGGCCGACGTGCTGCGCGACCAGCAGCTGCGCACGCTGGAAACCCTGCGCCGCGACCGCGAGCAGCGCGAGGCGCTGAAGGACCAGGACCAGCGCTGGCGCCAGGCCGACCCGACCCGCGCACCGGGCCCGGTGTTCCTGGGTGCCGACGTCGAGATCGTCGACAGCGTGCTGTCGCCGGATCTGGGCCACCTGATCGTGACCACCAAGCCGAAGGACTTCGATGACGGCCGCGGCGGCAAGATGCCGCTGTACGTGACCGAGTCGGGCTACGAAGAAACCGAGGACACCCGTCCCCGCGTCGGCCGCAACGGCTTCGAGCCGCACACCCTGTGGTTCGTGGACGTGCGCAGCGGCAAGGCCGAGAAGCTGTCGCTGTCCAGCCTGCCGGGCATCGGCACCGATCCGCTGGCCGAGCTGCGCCGCAAGGCCGGCAAGGACGCGCTGAAGGGCGACCGCAGCGTGCAGGTGATGAGCGACTTCATGGGCGGTGGCATCCGCTGGAGCGCTGATGGCCAGCAGGCCGCGGTGATGCTGCGCGCCAACGACAACAAGGACCGCTGGATCGTCAGCGTTGCCGCTGCCGACGGCCGCGTGCAGAACCGCCATCGGCTGACCGACAACGCCTGGATCAACTGGGGCTTCAACGATTTCGGCTGGATGGCCGATGGCCGCACGCTGTGGCTGCTGTCCGAGGAATCGGGCTTCTCGCACCTGTACACCCAGGCCGGCGGCGGCAAGCCGCAGGCGTTGACCAGTGGCAAGTGGGAGACCTCGGCGCCGGTGCTGTCGGCCGACGGCAAGGGCTTCTACTTCCTGTGCAACCAGCAGGCCCCGCATGACTACGAAGTCTGCGCGGTCGATACCAGTGCCCGCCAGGTGCGCGAGCTGACCAGCCTCAACGGTGTGGAAGATTTCTCGCTGTCGCCGGACGGCCAGCAGCTGCTGGTGCGCTATTCCGGTGCCTACCTGCCGGCGCAGCTGGCGGTGGTGCCGAGCACCGGCGCTGGCCAGGCGCGCGTGCTGACCGATACCCGCACCGCCGACTACAAGGCGCGCCAGTGGGTCCAGCCGAAGCTGGTGGCAGTGCCGTCCAAGCATGGCGCCGGCGTGGTCTGGGCCAAGTACTACGAGCCGGAAAACAAGGAACCGGGGAAGAAGTACCCGATCGTGATGTTCGTGCACGGTGCCGGCTACCTGCAGAACGTGCACCAGCGTTACCCGGCCTACTTCCGCGAGCAGATGTTCCACAACCTGCTGGTGCAGAAGGGCTACATCGTGCTGGACATGGACTACCGCGGCAGCGAGGGCTACGGCCGCGACTGGCGCACGGCCATCTACCGCAACATGGGCCACCCGGAACTGGAAGACTACAAGGACGGCCTGGACTGGCTGGTCGACACCCAGCAGGGCGACCGTGACCATGCCGGCATCTACGGCGGTTCCTATGGCGGCTTCATGACCTTCATGGCGCTGTTCCGCTCGCCGGGCACGTTCAAGGCCGGCGCCGCGCTGCGCCCGGTGGTCGACTGGCACCAGTACAACCACGGCTACACCAGCAACATCCTCAACACCCCGGACATCGATCCGGAGGCGTACCGCGTGTCGTCGCCGATCGAGTACGCACAGAACCTGCAGGACAACCTGCTGATCGCCCACGGCATGATGGACGACAACGTGTTCTTCCAGGATTCGGTGAACCTGACCCAGCGCCTGATCGAGCTGCACAAGGACAACTGGTCGATCGCGCCGTACCCGCTGGAGCGCCACGGCTACGTGCGTGCCGACTCCTGGCTGGACCAGTACAAGCGCATCCTCAAGCTGTTCGAGCAGAACCTGAAGTGAGTGCTGCCGCGGCCACGATCCACATCGTGGCCGCGGTCATCCTCGATGATCGCGGCCGGGCGCTGGTGGTGCGCAAGCACGGTGCCAGCCGTTTCATCCAGCCCGGTGGCAAGCCCGACCCGGGCGAGGAGCCGCTGCAGGCACTGGCACGTGAACTGCACGAGGAACTGGGTGTGCAGCTGCACACCGCCTCCGCCATCGCACTGGGCAATTTCGAGGACTGGGCGGTGAACGAGCCCGGCCACCGCGTGCAGGCACAGGCCTGGCGGGTCTGGATCGAAGGTGAGCCGTGCGCGCGTGCGGAGATCGCCGAACTGGCCTGGGTGCCGCTGCAGCCGCCGCACGGCCAGCCCTTGGCACCCTTGAGCGAACACCATATCCTGCCGGCGGTCGCTGCCCTGGCGACGGCTCGCTGACGAAGCGGGCACCGCCCAGCCGGACAACGGATGTCAGCCTCGATTCCCCCGATTCCCGCACCCACCCCACCGCCACCCAACAACTGGGTCGGCGCAGTGGCGCAGGGCTCGTTCTGGCTGTGCCTGCTGGTCACCCTCTACTTCCTCGCGCAGGCGCTGATGGCGGCGGCCCTGGCCCGCACCGGGTTCTGGACGACGCTGGTGACACTGGCGTGGGAGCAGCAGCTCGACGGCAGCCTGTGGTGGATGCTGAAACATCCGGCGGCCACCTCGCTGCTTGTTGCCCTGCTCTGCCTGGTCTCGACCCTGGCCAGCTGGGGCCTGTGGCGCGGGCGACGATGGGGCCTCTGGGCCTATGTGTGGATGCTGGGCCTGAGCGCGCTGGCCAACTTCGTGATCGCCTGGTGGATGGACCGCCTGCTGCTGGTGTTGATCGCACTGCTCGCCAGCGACCCGTCGGCGCAACATGAGCTGCAGGTGCAGCGCGTGCTGTTCACCCTGACACTGGTCGGCACCTCGGTGCTGTTCGCGGGCCTGCAGGGCTGGCTGGGCTGGCGCCTGCTGCGACCGGACATCCGCGCGCGCTTCCACTGAGTCGCCTCCACTCCCGCACGACAAGGATCGTCGCATGCGTTTGTTGAACTACCTGCCCACCTTGTTCCTGCTCATCGCACTGCCTGCCGGTGCCGATGCGCTGCGGTGTGGCGAATACCGCAGTACCGATGGCGGCATGGCGCTCGTGTTCACCACCTCCAACACCGGCTACCGCCACAACGACATCAGTGAGCCGGAGCCGCTGTGGGTCGATCGCAGTGCGGCACAGACCCGCATGGTCATGCTCGACGATGGCGTGGCGGAGCCGATCCGGATCAGTGCCGATGGGCAGCGCATCGAGGACGACGTCGTCGTGGTCTACACGCTGCGCCAGCCCCGCGCCTGCGCCATCGAACCCAGCACAGTTGACGGGAGCTGCCGCGCCGCCGGCAGCCACTGCATCGCGCAGCTGCCCACAGCCTCACCCGGCCAGGCCCAGCGTGCCTGCAGCGAAGGCGTTGGCGCGGGCTGCTCGACGGTGCTGCGACAGCTGCGCGATGGCAGCGCCGTGGCAGCAGCCGACAGCACCAGCAACACGCGCTTCGAGCGCCCTCCTGCGTGTCGAGAGCACACGCCCGGGCATGACCTGCTGGCCTGCGAGGCGCTGACCGACGATGCGCTGGTTGCCGCCATGCAGCGGGTGGATGAGCGTCTGCAACAGGAAGACGAAGACTCACTGGATTCGCCCCTTACGGCCGCTGCACGCGATCACCTGCAGCAACTGTGCCTGCAGCACCGCAGTGGCCGCTTCTGCGTCGAAGTGGCCGAACAACAGTTGATCGCGCTGGAACCTGCGCTGGCGGTGCAGGCCCTGCAGGTGGTCTGCGATGCAGGGCGCGTCAGCGCCTGCGAACGTACCGCACCATTGCGTGAACTCGGTGCCGATCTACGCGTGGTGCCACTCCTGCAGGTGCCGTGCGGCCGCTATCAGGCCGATGGTGGCGTGATCGAGACGCTCGACTTCGGCGATGGCACACGCGCCCGCTTGCGGGAAGGCGCCATCCACCTGCAGCAGGACGGTGAAACCCTTGTGCTGCGCCAGCTCGGCAACGGCGACCTGCTTGGCATGGACGCGCAGACCGGCTACCAGCGTTACCAGCCGGTGCCCGGCACGGCACAATGCACGCCCCCGCGCGAGGGCCGTGGTTCGCCCTAGCGCCTGGAGTTCCCGTTCGATCGTCAAGGAGACGACATGCCTTCACCCGCACCACACCGCCGCTGGCTGACCTGGGCGTTGCTGCTGGCCACGCCGATGGCTGCTGCACAATCGCCACAATGCGGCCTGTTCAAGGCCGATGAAGGCAGCAGCACGCTGCGTATCAGCTCACCCGATCGCGGCGAGCAGAAGCATTTCGGCAGCGCGCCGTCTCCGGTCGCCTTCCAGCAGATCGACGGAAAGCTGCAGCTGGTGAGCCTGGAATACGGCCTGCCCAGCGCGCTGCAGGTGCGCGATCGTGGCCGCACCGTCGAAGTGGATGGCACGGTCTACACCCTGCAGACGCCGGCACAGTGCGCTGCGGCAGCCACACCTGCCGCTGGCAGCTGCCTGGCCGATGCGGCGGCGTGCCTGGACAATCGCACCATCGCCCCGCTTTCCGTTCTTGAATCGGCCTGCCAGGAAGGCGTGCCGGGCATGTGCCTGCAGTTGGCTGATCGTTGGCACGATGAGGCCAAACCTGCGGTCGACGCCGATCCTGCCGTGCAGAAGGCTGCGCTCGACGCCGCCCTGTCCGGCATTGAGCTCCCTGCCGCCTGCCACGACGGCGGCTTCGAGCAGGGAACCCCGGCCTGTGCCGCAGCCCTGGAGGCCGCCCCTGCGGTGCAGGAGCAGCTGGTCAAGGCAGCGATGACCGCAGCCATGACCGAAGCAGTGGTGACGATGGCGGCACCCACCGCGCCGGTGATCGTGCCGGCTGTGCGCCGCCAACAGCTGCTGCAGCTGTGCCGGAAGGTACCGCACGGCGGCTTCTGTACCCGCGTGGCTGAGCTCTCCTGGGAAGCGGGAGATCCCCAGCAGGCGGTGCAGGCACTGGCTGCGGCCTGCACACCCGGCAATGAAACCTCTGCCTGCGAGCGACTGCCTGCGCTGCAGGCGGTGGGCGCATCGCTGAGACCGCAGCCCGCAACGGCCCTGCCCTGTGGCAACTACCGGTCCGACGGCGGCCTGATGGACACGCTGGATTTCGGTGACGCCGGTCTGGTCGGTGTTGGCTGGAGCAGCCAGCTGCGTGCGCGTGTCGAGAGCGGCGACATCCGTATCCGCCATGACAAGGGCGGTGACTTCGTGCTGCGTCCGCTGCCGGGCGGCCAATTGCTGGGGCTGGACAGCTGGACCCGTTTCCAGGTGTTCGCTCCCACGGGTGAGGGCGCAACCGGCTGCAGCGCACCGAAGCAGTACACGGTGCTGCCGCTGCCACAGGATTGCCCGCTGGCACGGGCCGATGGCGATGGTGCCGAGGCCTGCTGCGCACAAGGCAAGCTGCAGGGCTGCAACATCCTCGGCAACCGCCTTGCGCTGTCCGGGAACTGGCTGCAGGCCGCCGAACACTACGCCACGGTCTGCCGCGCAGGAGTGCGCGAAGGGTGCGAGAACCTGGTCACCGCGCAGGGCAACGGTGCCGGTGTGGACGCACGTGCGACCCTGGAACAGCTGTGCAAGGCCGACCGCAACGGCCTCCACGTGGCCTGCGACGTGCTCGAAACACAGAACTGGAAGCTGATCGTTCTGGGGGGCGCCCTGCAGAAGGCGGCCGATGAGGCGGCAGTGGACGACACCCCGGCGCCACGCAGTTCCAACCGCAAGCGCTGAGTCCGCCAGGGCTTGCCCGCAGCTTCGGGCAGGCCCTGCGGTAAAGTACGCGCCATGAACGAATTCGAGCGCGTTCGCGCCTACCTCACCGACCTGCAGGATCGCATCTGTGCGGCAATCGAGTCCGCCGATGGCCGCGCACGCTTCCAGGAAGACCTGTGGCAGCGCGCCGAGGGCGGCGGTGGCCGCACCCGTGTGCTGCGCGATGGCGCAGTGTTCGAGCAGGCCGGCATCGGCTTTTCCGATGTGGCGGGCAGTCGCCTGCCGCCCTCGGCCTCGGCCAACCGGCCAGAACTGGCCGGCGCCTCGTGGCGTGCCACCGGGGTGTCGCTGGTGTTCCACCCGCTCAATCCCCATGTGCCGACCACCCATGCCAACGTGCGCTTCTTCCAGGCGCAGCGCGATGGCGAAGTGGTGGCCAGCTGGTTCGGTGGTGGCTTCGACCTGACCCCGTTCTACCCGTTCGACGAGGACGTGCAGCACTGGCATCGGGTGGCGCGCGATCTGTGCGCGCCGTTCGGTGAAGAGCGCTACGCCGCGCACAAGCGCTGGTGCGATGAGTATTTCTTCCTGCGCCATCGCAACGAAACGCGCGGCGTGGGCGGTCTGTTCTTCGACGATCTGCACGGCGATTTCGAGCGTGACTTCGCCTACCTGCGCGCGGTCGGCGAGGGTTTCCTCGATGCGTATCTGCCGATCGTGCAGCAGCGCAAGAACACGCCGTACGGCGAACGCGAACGCGAGTTCCAGCTGTACCGCCGTGGCCGCTACGTCGAGTTCAACCTGGTCTACGACCGCGGCACGCTGTTCGGCCTGCAGAGCGGTGGCCGCAGCGAGAGCATCCTGATGAGCCTGCCCCCGCGCGTGCGCTGGGAGTACGGTTTTACCCCGGAAGACGGCAGCGCCGAAGCGCGCCTGGCCGATTACCTGGTGCCACGCGACTGGCTGTAGGCGCTTCCGGTACCGGACGCTGCACGCGTTGCCGCTGCGCAATCCCTGCGGTTGTGCGGACCACCGCCCACGCGGCGGTGGCCCCGCTGCGGCGCCTCCACTTCATTCCCCCCCTCTTGTCTTGAATCAAGGAAGACCGTGATGCCCGTTGTTGTTTCCCCACGCCGCCGGATGGCCACCTGGCGCCTCATGCTGCTGCTCGCGCTGGCCGTGCCCAGCCTGCAGGTGGCCGCGCAGTCGATGGCCTGCGGCACCTACCTGCAGGACGATGGCAACGCCAGCCTGACCATCGAAAGCGAAGCCCACGGCTTCCTTTCGGGCCCCTACCAGGCCACGGAACGGCTGCGGCTGGTACGCCAGGACAACCTGCTGGGCACTGGCAACCTGTCCACCGGCCGCTTGGAGAACTGGGAGTTCAGCGACAACGACCGCACGGTCAGCGGCGGATACCACACGTTCCACCTGAAAGCAGCGGCCGCCTGCAAGCCGGTACCGGAGATGGTCGAAGGCAGCTGCATGGCCGATACCAGCGACTGCCTGGAGGCACTGCCCGAGGCCGCGCCCACGCAGCTGCACGCCTGGTGCAGCGAGGGCGTGGAGGCGGCCTGCACCCAACTGCAGGAGACCTACCAGCGCCAGGCCACGGAGGCGCAACCGCAGCGGGCCCAGGCCGAGCCGCAGATGCCGCCCTACTGCCGCGAAGACGCATCGCCCGAGGAGGGGGAAGCCTGCATGGCCGTCATGAAGGCCATGGCCGGCGAACTGATGGGCAGGGCGGTGATGGGCCTGGAGCAGACCCTGGACGCACCGCTGCCAGCAGCGCAGCTGGATGAACTGGCGGCGCTGTGCGCGCAGCAGCAGGGCGAGTCGTTCTGCAGCAACGTGGCCGAGGCGCTGTGGAACGGCGGACGCCTGCAGCAGGCGCAGCAGGCCCTGCAGCGCTCGTGCACGCAGCGCGAGGGCACCTACGCCTGCGGCCCGGCCAAGGGCCTGGCGATGCTGACCCCGCTGGCGTCGTCGGCGCTGACCCCGGTCGCAGCTACCGCGCTTCCCTGCGGCCGCTTCGAGGCCGAGCTTGGCCTGCTGTCGTCGCTGCGGTTCCTGGATGCCGGCCTGGTCGAAGTGGAGGGTGTCGGCACCCGCCTGCGCGCACGCGTGCAGGACGGCAGGATCCTGATCCGTCGTGACGTCGGCAGCGATTTCGTACTGCAGCCACTGAGCAACGGAACCCTGGCCGGGATGGACAAGGACAACCGCTACGGCTACTACCAGCGGATGGACAAGTCCGCGACGAGCTGCCAGCCGCCGCCGGGATTCGTGGAGATCCCGCAGCCACTGGACTGCCCGATCCTGGCCCGCAAGGGCGGTGCCGCGTCATGCTGCAACGACGGCAAGCTGCTCGGCTGCAAGGTCGCGGGCGAAGAACTGCACAACGCCGAGAAGTGGGCGCAGGCCCAGCCCTATTTCATCAAGCTGTGCAGCGCAGGCGTGCGCGATGGCTGCCTGGGGCTCGCCGCAGGCTATGCGCATACCGCCGACCCCAAGGTTCCGCAGACGATGGCGGCGATCTGCGCCAAGGACGGCAAGGGCACCCATGTAGCCTGCGATGTGGACGCCACACGTGACTGGGCGGGCATGAAGGCGCAGGCGGCCGAACAGTAAACCGTGTCGGCGTGGGTCGCAGGAGTACTGCCTCCGGCGCACGCTGTGGCGCGCGTCACTCGTCCTTGCGCTTGGGAATGATGGTGATGTGGCCGTTGGTTTCCAGCAGTGCCAGTTCCACCTCTTCCACGCCGATGCAGCTCTGCTGGCGCATGGCGACCTCGAAATCGGCGCGGCTGACCAGCTCGCGCCGCAGCACGCTGTCGAAGAGCTTGCCGTTGCGCGCGATCACCACCGGTTCGCCCTCGATCAACCGTTCCATGCGGCGGCTGCGGGCGGTGATCCAGCCCACGCCGTAGTTCAGCAGGATCAGCGTGGCGGCCAGCAGCAGGCCACCGGCCAGCGACGTATCGGTGCCCAGCAACGCGTTCTGCACCGCGTTGCCGAGCAGCACGATCAGCAGCACGATCAGCAGCACATCGAACGGCGTGACCTGCCCCAGCGCGCGCTTGCCACTGAGCCGGACCATGCCCAGTACCACTGCCTAGACCACCACCGCGCGCAGGATGAATTCCCACCACGGCATCGCCAGGGCGAACAGGTCGGGCATTGCGGGTTCCCCTGCTGAGCGATGGCCCAGCGTGGCGCAGCAGCGCACAAATAAAAAGCCCCGCTGACCAGGGGGAGGTCAACGGGGCCGGGGAACGGGTGCTTGGGGAGGAGCCCCCGTTCCGAGATCTGCTCCAGGGGATGGGAGAGATCCACAACAGGCGTTGCGCCTGTCGGGAGTTATAGAAGCACTCCGAACACTAACGGTTCGTGAAGGGGCCCAATTTAATAAGCACCCCTCAGGGAAGCATTCATGTTTGAGTCAGAAACATCGTACAAATGAACGAATTCACGGCGTTTTCGGCCTGAATGCGACTCAGTGCGCCTCATCCCAGTTGCTGCCGGTACCGGTATCGACCACCAGCGGCACTCGCAATTGTGCTGCTTGCGACATGTGCTGCACGACATTGCTGCGCAGCTCTTCAATGAATCCATTCTCGGCTTCGAATACCAGTTCATCGTGCACCTGCAGGATCATCCGCGCCGGGGCGCCGCTGTCACGCAGCCACTGGTCCACCGCGACCATGGCGCGCTTGATGATGTCAGCGGCGGTGCCCTGCATCGGGGCATTGATCGCCGCACGTTCAGCGCCGGCACGCAGGCCCTGGTTACGTGCATGAATGTCGTTCAGGTACAGGCGACGGCCGAACAGGGTCTCCACGTAGCCCTGCTCCCGGGCCTGCTCGCGCATGCGCTCCATGAAGTCACGTACACCCGGGTAGCGGCTGAAGTACAGCGCCACGTAGTCCTGCGCCTGGCCACGGTCGATACCGAGGTTGCGGGCCAGTCCGAACGCGCTCATGCCGTACATCAGGCCGAAGTTGATCGCCTTGGCCGCGCGACGCTCGTTGCTGGTCACTTCTTCCAGGGTGCGGCCGAACACCTCGGCGGCGGTGGCCCGGTGCACGTCGGCGCCCTGCTCGAAGGCGCGCACCAGGCCCGGGTCTCCGGACAGGTGGGCCATGATCCGCAGCTCGATCTGCGAATAGTCGGCCGCCAGCAGCTGGAAGCCTTCCGGGGCGATGAACGCGCGGCGGATGCGGCGGCCATCCTCGGTGCGGATCGGGATGTTCTGCAGGTTCGGATCGGACGAAGACAGGCGGCCGGTGGCGGCGCCGGACTGGTGGTAGCTGGTGTGCACCCGGCCGGTATCCGGGTTGACCATCTCCGGCAGCTTGTCGGTGTAGGTGCTGCGCAGCTTGGCCAGGCCACGGTATTCAAGGATCACCCGCGGCAGCTCGTGCTGTTCTGCAATCGCCTCCAGCGCCTCTTCATTGGTGCTGGGCTGGCCCTTGGGGGTCTTCACCACCGCCGGCAGCTTCAGTTCGTCGAACAGCACCGCCTGCAGCTGCTTGGGCGAATCCAGGTTGAAGCTGCGCCCGGCCAGTTCGGTGGCCTTCTGCTGCGCGGCCAGCATGCGCGAGGACAGGTCCTGGCTCTGCCGGCGCAGTTCGTCGGTGTCGATCCGCACGCCGTTGGCCTCGATGCTGGTCAGCACCGGCACCA
This sequence comes from Stenotrophomonas sp. PA-6-5C, assembly GCF_021605635.1. Classification (NCBI taxonomy): domain Bacteria; kingdom Pseudomonadati; phylum Pseudomonadota; class Gammaproteobacteria; order Lysobacterales; family Lysobacteraceae; genus Stenotrophomonas; species Stenotrophomonas sp. PA-6-5C. The sequence continues at coordinate 67,458 of NZ_WKEE01000006.1, read as the reverse complement.
GCGGCATCTCGATGCTGCGGTACACGCTGTCCAGGGTCGGCTCGGCCAGCAGTTGTGGCTGCAGCGCGTGGTGCAGGCGCAGGGTGATGTCGGCGTCTTCGGCGGCGTAGCGGCTGGCTTCGTCGATGCCCACCTGCGAGAACGAGATCTGCTTGGCGCCCTTGCCTGCCACCTCCTCGAACTTGATGGTGTTGTAGCCCAGGTAACGCAGGGCCAGCGAATCCATGTCGTGGCGGGTGGCGGTGGAATTGAGCACGAAGCTCTCGAGCATGGTGTCGTCGTGGTAGCCCTGCACGTCCACGCCATGGCGGCGCAGCACGTGCAGGTCGTACTTGCCATGCTGGCCCAGCTTCTTCTTCGCCGGGTCCTGCAGCGCCGGCCGCAGCGCATCGAGCACCTGCGCCAGCGGCAGCTGTGCCGGTGCGCCCGGATAGTCATGGCCGACCGGGATGTAGGCGGCCTTGCCCGGCTCTACCGCCAGGCTGATGCCCACCAGACGCGCACGCATCGCGTCCAGCGCATCGGTCTCGGTATCGAAGCTGATCAGATCGGCCTGCTGAACGCGCGCGACCCAAGCCTGCAGCTGCTCTGTGGTCAGCACGGTCTCGTACTCGCCGGGCGCTGACAGCGCAGGATCGAGCTCGCCCGCCGGCGGCGCTTCGGCGCTGCCACGGGCAAAGCCGGCTGCGGTGCCGCGCAGGCTCGGGGTGGCCTCGCTGACCTGCGCCGGTGCTGCGATCGGACCGCCCAGCTCTTTCAACGCCTGGGTGAAGCCATAGCGCAGGTACAGCTCGCCCAGTGTGGGCACGTCCGGATCACGCAGGGCCAGTGTGGTCGGGCTGGCGTCCAGCGCGACGTCGGTGCGGATGGTCACCAGCTCCTTGTTCAGCGGCAGCCGCTCCAGCGCGGCGCGCAGGTTCTCGCCGATCTTGCCCTTCATGGTTGGCGCAGCCGCGATCACCCCGTCCAGGTGCTGGTACTCGGCCAGCCACTTGGCCGCCGTCTTCGGCCCGCACTTCTCCACCCCGGGCACGTTGTCCACGGTGTCGCCCATCAGCGCCAGCAGGTCGACGATCTGGTCCGCACGCACGCCGAACTTGTCCATCACCGCCGCGTCCGAATCCATGCGGCTGCCGGTCATGGTGTTGACCAGTTCGATGCCCGGCCGGACCAGCTGCGCGAAATCCTTGTCGCCGGTCGAGATGGTGACCTTCAGGTCCTGTGCCACGCCCTGCAGGGCCAGGGTGCCGATCACATCGTCGGCCTCCACGCCGTCGATGCGCAGGATGCTGATGCCCAGCGCTTCAACGATGCGGCACATCGGCTCGACCTGGCTGCGCAGTTCATCGGGCATCGGCGGGCGGTTGGCCTTGTACTGGTCGTACAGGTCGTCACGGAAGGTCTTGCCGGGGGCATCGACGACGAACGCGACGTAGGCCGGGCGTTCCTTCAGCGTCGAGCGCAGCATGTTGACCACGCCGAACAGCGCGCCGGTGGGCTCACCCTGTGCATTGGACAGGGGCGGCAGCGCGTGGAACGCGCGGTACAGGTAACTGGACCCGTCGATCAGGACTAATCTGCTCATGCGACGATTCTACGCGCCTGTTCCTGCATCGCGGCGACACGGCAGCGACGCGGCGTTGGGGCATAATCAAGGCTCTTTCCAGGCAAAGGCCCCGCCGATGAAGAACCTGATGCTGGCTTCCCTGCTCCTGCTTGCTGGCTGCGCCAGCATGGGCGGTGCGGGCGCTCCCCCGGTGGACGTCAAGGGCGCCGATGTCTCCAAGCGCACCATGGACAACGGTGACACCATCGAGGAGTACCGGGTGTCCGGCCAGCTGCGCATGGTCAAGGTGACGCCGGCACGCGGCGCGCCGTTCTACATGTACGACAAGAACGGCGATGGCCGCTTCGACAACGACAAGGACGGTGTGTCGCCGGTGTACTGGAAGCTGTACAGCTGGTGATGTAGGCAGGGTCGGATCCCTTTCCGCAGGAAAGGGCTCTGACCCCATCAAGGCGATCGGCGATGTCCATCCACCCATGGGGTGGATCTACTGGATGTTTCGGTGGCCTTATCCGCCGGGCGCCGGAAAAAACAACGCCGGCGCGCTTCCTGCGGCCGGCGTCGGGTCCCCTCCCCGGGAACGCTCTGTATCAGCGGATGACCAGCACCGGCAGCGTGCTGCGCGCCAGCACCTCGGCGGTCTGGCTGCCCAGCAGCACGCGGGTGACACCGCGGCGGCCGTGCGAGGTCATCACGATCAGGTCGCTGTTGCGCTGGCCCGCCGTCTCGATGATGCCGTCGGCCGCGTAGCGGTCCAGCACATGCACCGGATTGGCGGTGATGCCCTGCTCGGCGGCTTTGGCCAGCGCAGGCTGCAGCACCTTCTGCGCGCCTTCCTCGCGGTCGGCCTTGTACTCCGGGCTGTTCATGTAACCCACGCTCCAGCCCATGGCGTCGTACATGCCGACGGCCCATGGCTCGGAGACGGTGACGATGTCGACCTCGGCGTTGAGGTCCTTGGCCAGCTCCAGGCCCTTGGCCAGGCCCTTGTCGGCCAGCTCCGAACCGTCGGTGGCGATCAGGATGCGCTTGTACATGGTGGGGCTCCGCGGTGATCTACCCAGTGGGAACGACACCATTACATACCCGATGTGGAGATCGTGCCTTGCGCAGGATCAATCCGGCAGCGCGCAGCGATGCCTGCGCAGCGCGGCATGATCGGTGCATGCACCACCAGCTTGCGCACCCTGACCACTGCGGCTCATGCTGGGCGCGCGGCACCGCGCCGCCTCCAAGGATGACAGGCATGCAAAACAACAGACCACCCGTCTGGAGCTCCCAGAAGTCCATCCTGATCGCCGCGATCATCGCATTGGCGGTGCTGTTCGGTGCCTACCAAGTCGGCAAGGACATGGCGCTGCGCGACAACGCCCGCGGGGCCGCAAGTCGGTAACGCTCTTCTGTAGAGCCGAGCCATGCTCGGCTGCTCTCCGCGACCGACGACATCGTGCCAACCAAGGTTGGCACCTACCGGTAGAGGCCTACGCTCAGGCGATCTGCACCACGCGTGCGTTCTGGCACAGCGGGTAGCTGCTGACGAATTCAGCGATCGCCTCACGCATCGCCTCGAACGACTGGCCATACATGTACAGCGCGGTCTCGCTCGGCCCCTGCCACCAGCTGCAGATCTCGCCCAGGCCATCGATGCGCTCGGACAGCTGTTCGAACACATGGTTCGAATCGCACTGCTCGTATACCTCGTCCGGCAGGGTGAGGCCGTCGAGGTAGATGCCCAAGCCCTCGGTCACGCCGAAGCTGCGATCGGCCTCGCCTGCGCCCTGTATCTGCGAACCCTTGGGCGCACCCAGCTGCTCCAGCAGGTCGACCAGCTTCGGCACGCCTGCGGCATCAACCAGCGCCACTTCGATATCGCCGTATTCGACTTCGCCTTCGTCGGACATGGCGGTACCGCCACCGGTGATTCCACCCAGCTCGGCCGCCTGCAGCAGCGCATCCAGCGGATCCTCGAACAGCTCATGGCGATGCTCGGGCTGCAGCCTGGCGTTCAATTTCACGGTGACATGCAGCGTGGGCTCGGTCATGAGGGCGTTCCTGGGAGATGTGGCCGCTATTGTAGAGCCGCGCCGTGCTCGGCTGCCTTTCGCCGGAGAAGCAGCCGAGCATGGGCTCGGCTCTGCAACGAACGCTCAGCGCAGGAACGGCGGCACTTTCCGTTTCAGCAGCTCCACCAGCACCGGATCCATGTACTCGTAGTCATCCGGAATATCCAGGCAGATCACGCGCTTGCCCTTCAGCCACGGTTTGTAGCGGCTGGAGAGGCGGTTGCGGTGTGCCCGCTCCATCACGAACACCAGGTCCGCCCACTGCAGCAGCTCGGGGCTGAGGATCTCCTCGGCGTCGGCGAGCAGCCCGGCCGAGGCGGTCTCGATGCCCGGCCACTCGGCGAACACCTGCTCGGCCGTGGGGCTGCGCAGGCGGTTCTGGCTGCAGAGGAAGAGAACCTTGCGGGTCATGAGCACTCGCCTTTGTAGAGCCGGGCCCATGCTCGGCTGCTTCCTACCGCGTTGGGGTCAGGGCCCTCCCCTCGAGAGGGATCCGACCCCGACGGTGATCAGATCACCGTCAGGTTGGCATACGCCATCACCAGCCACTTGCTGCCGGCATCGGCGAACTCGATCTGCACACGTGCATGGGCACCGTTACCTTCGTAGTCGGTCACCATGCCTTCGCCGAACTTGGGATGGTTGACCAGCGCGCCCAGCTTGATCGGCGGCGCTTCGATGGCGGCGTGACCCATCACCCGGCTTGCGCCCATCGAGGCCGGTCGCGAGACCTGCACCTTCGGCCGCACTTCATGCAGCAGCTCGCGCGGAATCTCGCGCAGGAAGCGCGACGGCAGGCTGTAGTTGTCCTGGCCGTGGATGCGCCGCGATTCGGCGTAGCTCAGCACCAGCTTCTGTCGCGCGCGGGTGATGCCGACGTAGGCCAGCCGACGCTCTTCCTCCAGCCGTCCGCTTTCCTCCAGCGACCGTGCGCTGGGGAACAGGCCCTCTTCCACGCCAGCCAGGAACACCAGCGGGAATTCCAGGCCCTTGGCCGAGTGCAGCGTCATCAGCTGCACGCCCTCCTCGCCCGCCTGCGCCTGGCCTTCACCGGCTTCCAGCGCGGCATAGGCCAGGAACGCGACCAGCTCGTCCATGTCCTCGCCCACTTCCTCGATGTCGTCGGCACGGCGCACGAAGCGCGAGGCCACCGACACCAGTTCGTCGAGGTTGTCGGTGCGCGATTCCGAATCCAGCGCGTTGCGGCTTTCCTTGCTCCAGTGTTCGCGCAGCTGCGAGCGCACCAGGACATGGTCCACGCGCTCGGCCAGGGTCATCTGCAGGGTCTGTGCCTGCAGTTCATTGACCAGCACCAGGAAGCCGGCCAGCGCGTTGCGCGCACGCGCCGCCAGTGCACTGCCCTGTGTCACCAGCATGGTGGCTTCCCACAGCGAGATGCCCTGGGCGCGCGCTTCGCGGCGCACTTCGTCCAACGTGCGGTCACCGATGCCACGCGTGGGCGTGTTCACCGCGCGCTCGAATGCAGCGTCGTCGTTGCGGTTGGACAACAGGCGCAGGTAGGCCAGCGCATCCTTCACCTCGGCGCGCTCGAAGAAGCGCATGCCGCCATACACGCGGTACGGCACCTGTTCGCTCAGCAGCGCTTCTTCCAGCGCGCGCGACTGCGCGTTGCTGCGGTAGAGCACGGCCACTTCGGTATAGCTGCCACCGTCGCGCACCCACTGCCGCGCGCGCTCGACGATGTAGCGCGCCTCGTCCATCTCGTTGTACGCCGCGTACAGGTCGATCGGATCGCCGTCGCCGCTGTCGGTCCACAGTTGCTTGCCGATGCGGTCCGGGTTGTGCGCGATCACCGCGTTGGCGGCATTGAGGATGTTGGCGGTGGAGCGGTAGTTCTGTTCCAGGCGGATGGTCTGCGCGCCCGGGAAATCGCGCAGGAAGCCCTGCACGTTCTCGACCTTGGCGCCGCGCCAGCCATAGATGGCCTGGTCATCGTCACCGACCACGAACACGTGGCCCTCATGCCCGGCCAGCACGCGCACGAAGGCGTACTGGATGGCGTTGGTATCCTGGAATTCGTCCACCAGGATCTCGCGGAAACGCGCACGGTAATGCGACAGCAATGGCGGGTTGTCGCGCAGCAGTTCGTGCGCGCGCAGCAGCAGCTCGGCGAAATCGACCAGGCCGGCGCGGTCGCAGCGCGCCTGGTACTCGGCATAGGCCTGGCGCATGGTTTCCAGCCACGCGTCGTTCGGCTCGGGCTGGATGTGCTGCGGGCGGCGGCCCTCATCCTTCTGCGCGTTGATCCACCAGGCAATCTGCTTGGGCGGGTACTTGCCGTCATCCAGCTCCAGCGCCTGTACCACGCGCTTGACCAGCCGCAGCTGATCGTCCGAATCCATCACCTGGAAGCTTTCCGGCAGCTTGGCGTCCTGCCAGTGCAGGCGCAGCAGGCGGTTGGCCAGGCCGTGGAAGGTACCGATCCACATGCCGCGGCTGCCATGCGGCAGCTGCGCGTCGATGCGATGGCGCATCTCGCCGGCAGCCTTGTTGGTGAAGGTCACCGCGAAGATGCCGTGGGTCGGCACGCCTTCGACTTCATGCAGCCAGGCAATGCGGTGGGTGAGTACGCGCGTCTTGCCCGACCCGGCACCGGCCAGCACCAGGTGGTGACCGAGGGGAGCGGAGACGGCTTCGCGCTGGGCCGGGTTCAGGCCATCAAGCAAGTGGGAGACATCCATGCCTCCATTTTACGGCATCGACGTCGCAGCTCCTGCGACCACCTGCACGGCCAGTGCCTCCGCCTGCTGACGCAGTTCAGGCACCGCCAGGCTTTCCCACAGGTTGCCGATGCGCAGGCTGCCGAGCACCCCCAGGCGCGCCTGCGGCTGGCCGCCCGCTGCGCACAGCCGGTCGCCCGGCACACTGCTGTCCAGGCCCAGCCCATGTGGGCCGGGACGGGCCAGGCCATCGGCCTGCAGCTGCTGCAGCAAGGGGTTGCTCAGCGCCGAGGCGCGGGTTTCCACGCCCGTGGCATTGACCACCGCGCCGATCGTCCACTGCACGTTGCCGCCGCCCGCCTCGCGACCCGACAGCCACAGGGCGTCCCCGTCGCGCCACACGCGTTGCAGGCGGGCGCGGTGAACGCGCAGCTGGCCGCTGGCCTGCAGCGCCTGCAACTGCTCGGCCACCGGTTCAGCGATGCGGTGGCGGTGTACGTCCCAGTAGCGCACCACGTGGCGCAGGAAGCGACGCTGGTCGGCCTCGCCCAGGCTAAGCCACAGTGCCTGGCCATGCGGACGGATGCGGTCCATCACGCCCTGCCACGGGATGCCGTCGGCCTGTGCCTGCCGTACGTGTTGGCGCAGTGCACGCAGGCGCTGGCGCAGGGTCATCGGCAGCAGCTCCTGCGGATCGAATGCCGGCAGGCCACCGTGTGCATGTGGCAACGGCAGCAGGCCATGGCGCGAGATCACGTGCAGCGGCCCGCTGTGACCGGCGGCCACCAGCGCCAACACGGTGTCCGCCATGCTCAGCCCGGAGCCGACGATGGCCAGTGCATGGCCACCGGCCAGCGTGCGCACGCCGTCGTAATCCCAGGCTTCGACCACGTCATCGGCGGGCAGCGCATCGGCGCCGTCGACCGGCAGCGGCCGCATGCTGTTGCCGGTGGCGATCACTGCCTGCGCTGCATGCAGCGTTGGGCCAGCGCCCAGCTGCAGCTGGTAACCGTGGTCATCGGCATGCAGCGCCAGCACCGGTTGGGTGATGACCTGCAATCGCGCCGCGCTGGCCGCTTCAGCCTCGCGCAGGCGCTGCTGCAGATAGGCGGCGAAGTAATGGCGGCACACGTAACGTTCGCCCAGCACCTCGCGCGCCTCACCCGGGTAGGCGTTGGCGGCCATCAGGTAATCGAGGAAGTCGCCGGGCTGGTCGGGGAACGCGCTCATCTTCGCCGCCGGCACGTTCAGCAGATGCTCCGGCCACGGCGTGGCATAGGCGATGCCCTGTGCCAGCTGCGAGGCCGGTTCGAAGATGGTCAGCGCCAGCGGCGCCCGGGCCTGGCGCAACACCTGGATCGCCACCAGCACCCCGGCCGCACCACCACCGATGATCGCCAGGTCCAGTTCGCCATTACGCGGTGAATCAGTCATGCGCCGATTGTAGGCCATCGACCGTGCCCGGCTGGCGCCGGCCTACATCAGCGCATCGGCCAAGCGCGCGATGCCCTCGCGGCTGCGCAGCCACGCGGGGCGCTTGCGCCACTGCTCCAGGTCCAGCAGGCGCGACTGGCGCAGATAGTCGTCCTCGATGGCGATCAGCTGCGTGACCAGTTGACGGTCGTAGCAGATCAGGCCGATTTCGGCATTCAGCGCGAACGAGCGGATATCCATGTTGATCGACCCGAGCACCGCGATGTCCTCGTCCACGCTCATGTGCTTGGCATGCAGGAACTGCGGCTCGTACAGCGCGATCTGCACCCCGCAGCGCAGCAGTTCATCGTAGTAGGCCTCCTGCGCCCACGAGGTCAGCCGCTGGTTGTTGCTGGCCGACAGGATCAGCTGCACCTGCACGCCGGACAGTGCGGCGATGCGCAGTGCACTCAGCGTTGCTTCGTCGGGCACGAAGTACGGCGTCACCATCACCAGCCGCCGCCGGGCAAGATGGATCAGCGCGGCCACCGCATCGCGCGCGTTGCTGTAGGGGTACGCCGGGCCGCTGGGCAGCAGCTGGGTGGCGATGTCTTCGCTGCACACCGGCACGTCGGCGATGACGTCCAGGCGCTGCCCGGTTTCGATGTACCAGTCACTGGCGAACACCGCTTCAAGGTGCGCTACCGCCGGCCCGCGTACGCGCGCCACCAGCTCGCGGTTGGGGTGGCCGGCCACGAATTCAGGCCGCGCCAGGTTCTGCGAACCGACATAACCCACCTCGTTGTCGATCACCGCGATCTTGCGATGGTTGCGCAGGTCCATGCGCCCGCTGCGGCGCCAGCGCAGGCCGCCGGGCAGCATCGCGCGCACTTCGACGTCACGTGACCGCAGCCGCTTGCTGTACGCGCGCAGGCCGCGCTTGGCGCCCACCGCATCCAGCAGCACGCGGCACTGCACGCCACGCGCTGCGGCACGCTGCAGGGCTTCGACGATGGCCTCGCCTACGGTGTCATCGAACATCAGGTAGTACAGCAGGTGCACCCGGTCCTGGGCCTGGTCGATGTCGGCGATCAGGTTGTGCAGTGATTCGTCGTAGTCGGTCAGCAGATCGACCGCGTTGCCGTGCACCGGCATGAAATCGCCCTGACGCTGCACCAGCGGCACCACTTCGGCGCTGGCCGAATCGGGCTGTGGCGTCCAGCGCAGGCGGCGCTGCAGCGCCTGTTCCTCGCGGATCACCTGCGAGGCCTCGGCCTGCCGGCGGATGCGTTCGCGCGACAACCACGGATGCCCGAACAGCAGGTACAGCGGCAGGCCCAGCAGCGGCACGAAGCCGACCAGCAGCAGCCAGCTGCGCGCCGCGCCCGGCGTGGTGCGGGTGGGGATCCAGCACAGCGCCACCAGCCGGATCAGCCAGTCGATCAGCAGCAGATACGAACCCAGCAACCACTCGAACAGCATCAGGCGCGCCCGTCGGGAGGGTGATGGGCCATTCTGCCCAGCGGGGTGGGTGGAGTCGAGCCGCGCCCCATGACCGACGGGCGCCATTGAGATGAACGCATCGCCATGCGCGCGGAGAAGGCCGCATAGCACGGGGCAGGATGTGTGCCCGGGTGCTCGACAGCGCGTCGACCAAGGTCGACACCTACCGGGGGCGGGGGGCCACAAAAAAACCCGCCACGAGGGCGGGTTTCTTCGGAGGCAATCAGCAATCCTTGCGGATTACTTGATCTTGCCTTCCTTGTACGGGACGTGCTTGCGCACGACCGGATCGTACTTGGAGAATTCCATCTTCCCCGGGGTGTTCTTCTTGTTCTTGTCGGTCGTGTAGAAGTGACCGGTACCAGCGGTCGAAATCATACGGACCTTATCGCGCTTGCCTGCCATGATCGTCTACTCCTCAGACCTTTTCGCCGCGCGCACGCAGCTCAGCCAGAACGGAATCGATACCGTTCTTGTCGATGGTGCGCAGTGCATGCGCGGAAACACGAAGCTTCACCCAGCGGTTCTCGCTGGCAACCCAGAAGCGGCGCTCGTGCAGATTCGGCAGGAAACGACGACGGGTCTTGTTGTTGGCGTGCGAGACGTTGTTACCCGTCTGCACTCGCTTGCCGGAAACCTGGCATACGCGGGACATGGCGCACCTCGATAGTAAGTTGTGTCAGCCCGTAGCCCGGGAGACGGCGGCCTCGATGGTTGCCCACCACACGTCAAGAGAATCAAAGGGTTACGCTGGCGTTGGGCGGCCGGGGACGTGCTCCCGGGGGCGCCGCCCGGCACGAAACCGGACACAGCGAGCCGCGCATTATGCACGCAATCAAGACCTTGCGCAACTTACCCACAGGGCAAGGCTGAACACGGCGACGGGGCCCCTTGTAGCGCCGAAGGTAGCGGCAGGAGCCGCTGCCAACGTCGCTTGCGACGGCCCGTAGGGTGACGGTCAGGACGACCGGCATAGCCCACGCTCGGCTGGGTCGTACGGGGAGAGCAGCCGAGCATCGGCTCGGCTCTACAACAGCGACAGGGCCAGCTCAACGCAGGTGCGGCACCACCTGGGCCAGCAGGTGCGCATCCTTCAGTGCGCCATGCAGGCCGCGGGTGCCGGGAATACGCAGGCGCTGCAGCACATCGTCGAGCTTGTTGGGCATGCCCGGCCACCGGTTGCGGGCCAGCTTCAGGCTGCAGGTCACGCGGCAGTGCTGGGCCAGCCCATCGGCGATACCGGCCAGGCGCAGCTCGTTGTCGAGGAAGCCGACGTCGAAGGTGGCGTTGTGCGCGACCATCTCGCTGCCACGCAGGAATTCCAGCAGCTCGGCAGCCTTGCTCGCAAACAGCGGCTTGCCCACCAGCATCGCATCGCTGATGCCGTGCACGCGCTGTGCGCCCCAGTCCACTTTGCGCTGCGGCTGCAGATACGTGTGGAACTGGCGGCCGCTGAGCTGCCCATCGATCAGTTCCACCGCCCCGATTTCAATCACCCTGTGGCCCAGACGATGCGAGATGCCGGTGGTTTCGGTATCCAGCGCAACGACGCGGCTCATGCCCCACACCCGAATGCGGCAACGGGCATGCGGGAGACAAGGAACGGTAGTGAAGGCATTGCGGTCATGCGGTGCTGGATCCTGTTGCGCGCGCCCCGTGCAGCGTGGGCAGGTGATGCGGGATTGTCCCATGCGGCGCGCCAGCGGGTAGGCGGGACGAACACGGCGACACCGGCATACTGCCGTTTCACTGCGGAGGCTCCAATGCGACTGCTGGCCCTCACCTACGGCACCGAAGGCGACACACGGCCGCTGGTCATGCTCTGCCACGGGCTGATCGCGGCCGGCCACGAGGTCATGCTGCTGGCCGACGGCGGCACTCTGGGCAGCGCTAAAACAATGGGCGTCCCGCACGCCGCGCTGGAAGGCGACATCCACGATGAAGTGGTGGCGCTGGTCTCACGCGGCAACGGCGTGGCCGCCGCCAGCACCGGGCTGGCACGGATGGCGCTGCAGCACGTCGCCGGCTGGATGCGCCAGGCCGATGCTGCAGCCGACGGCTGCGATGCGATCCTGACCGGCGGCCTGGCGGCGTTCGTCGGCATGAGCGTCGGCGAACGTCGTGGTCTTCCGGTGATCGGCGCCGGCATGATTCCGCTGACGCCGACGCGCGCATTCCGCTCGCCCTTCCTGCCACCCGGGCGCTCACCGGGATGGATTAACCGGGCCAGCTACGGGCTGGTCAACGGCCTGATCTGGCGTCAGTTCCGCGGCCCGATCAACGCTGCCCGCCAGCACGCCGGGCAGCCGCCACGACGCTCGCTGTGGACCGGCCTGCCGATGCTGTACGGCATCTCGCCGCAGCTGTTGTCGCCGCCTTCGGACTGGGCGGCCGACCATGTCGTGTGTGGCCAATGGTCGGCACCTGCTGCGCCGTGGCAACCGTCGGCGGAACTGCAGACTTTCCTCGATGCCGGGCCACCGCCGGTCTACCTGGGCTTCGGCAGCATGACCGGCTTCGACCGCGAACGTGTGCTGCCGGCGCTGTTGTCGGCGCTGGCACCGCGCCGCGTGCTGCTGTTCCCCGGTTGGGTCGGCGTGCCCGACATGGCGTTGCCCGATACGGTATTTGTGATCGGGTCCACCCCGCATGAAGCGTTGCTGCCGCGCTGCGCGCTGGTGATCCATCATGGTGGCAGCGGCACCACGCATTCGGCCTGTCGCGCCGGCATACCGTCGATGGTGATGCCGTTTGCCGCCGACCAGTTCTTCTGGGCCGATCGCCTGCAGCGGCTGGGTGTAGCGCCTGCGCCGCTGTCACCGAAACGGTTGCAGCCGCAGGCGTTGGCCGATGCACTGGCGTTCGCCGAGCATGCGGATACATGCGCGCGTGCAGCCGCGTTGGGCGCTGCAATGGCGAACGAGGACGGAGTGGCATGCGGCGTGGCGGCGATCGAGCGGTGGCTCAGCCCAACACCTCCACCACCCAATCAATGAACACCCGCAGCCGCTGGCTCATGTGCCGGTTCGGCGGGAACATCACGTGCATCGGCATCGGCGGCAACTGCCAATCGTGCAGCACGGGCAGCAACTCGCCGCGCGCCACATGCGGTTCGGCCATGTAGCTGGGCAACGCGACCACGCCGAGGCCGGCCAGACCCGCCGCCAGATAGGCATTGCCATCATCGAAGCCGATTGAATAACACCCCTGCACCTCGATGCGCTCGGTGCCGCGCTTTGCGCTGAACACGCGGGCACGGCCACTGCGCGGGCTGAGGAAACCGACCGTGTGGTGGTCCGGCCCTTGCAGCGCGAGCGGGTGTTCCGGCATACCGAACTGCCGCACATAGCCTGGGCTGGCATGGAAGCCGATCGGCAGGCTCGCCAACGGCCGCGCCACCAACGCCGGGTCGGCCGGGGTTCCGCCGCGGATCACGCAGTCGACGTTGTCGGCGATGACATCGACCTCGCGGTCGCTGACCCCCACCTCCAGCTGGATGTCCGGATAGCGCGCCTGGAAGCCGGGCAGCGCCGGCACCAGCAGCAGCCGTGCGAACGGGCCGGGCACATCGATGCGCAGGCGCCCACGCGGTTGTGCGGCGGCATCGCCCAGCCCACCCTCGACCTCTTCCAGCTCGGCCAGCAGACGCACGATGCGCGGGTAATACGCCGCGCCATCGGCGGTGACACTGACCCGGCGGGTGGTGCGGTTGAGCAGCCGCAATCGCAGATGTGCCTCCAGCTGCTGCACCAACTGGGTGACCGTGGTGCGGCTGAGCTGCAGGGTGTGCGCGGCGCGGGTGAAGCTGCCGGTCTCCACCACCCGGGCGAAGGCCCGCATCGCCTCGAAGCGGTCCATGTCAGCGGCCCTGATTGTTTGGAATTATCAATCAATCTAGGCGCATCATTGCGGTTTATCCAGACAGCGGCAGCGGGGAGGATGGTCTCCTCCCGTCTGGAATCCGTCTTATGTCCCACCGTGATGTCGTCTTTCCCGCCGGCCGGCAGGCGCTGTACGAGCGCAACCGTTACTCACCGGCGATCCGGTCCAATGGCTTCCTGTTCGTCTCCGGCCAGGTCGGCAGCCGCGAGGACGGCTCGCCCGAGCCGGACTTCGAGACCCAAGTGCGCCGCGCCTTCGACAATCTCAACGCGGTACTGGCCGCGGCCGGCTGCACGTTCGACGACGTGATCGACGTGACCGTGTTCCTGGTCGACCCGGAAACCAACTTCGAAAAGGCCTGGGCAATCGTGCCGGAGTACTGGGGCGAAGCGCCGCACCCGACCCTGACCGGTATCGGCGTGACCTGGCTGTATGGCTTCCAGTTCGAGATCAAGGTGATCGCGAAGCTGCCCGCCGACCGGTAGTGCCGGCCGCTGGCCGGCAATGTGTCGGGGGTCAAAAAGCGTGTCGACCAAGGTCGACACCTACCGGGGCAGCTGGTCGCGCGACAGCAGCCGAGCACGGGCTCGGCTCTACAGAAGCGCATCCCGGTGTCGCACCCCACGGACCGAAAGGCGTGCCGACCAAGGTCGGCACCTACCAGAGCAGCAGTTCCGTGCGCGGCGCACCTGAACGGGAGGTTCCGACGAATTCCCGAGGTGGCCATTGATATTGTATCCACCGAAAACCGCTTGCTAGCCTCCCCTCCATGCGCCGGATCGCCCGCCACCTTCGTTCGTACCTGCTGATGCTGCTGATGGCGGCGTTTGTGGTCGTGCCGGTGGCCGATGTACTGGCGTGTGCGGTGGAACCGCACGACAGCACGGTGGTGCATGTGGAGTCGGCTGCCGAAGAGCCCGACGGTGACAATGACAGTGACGGCAAGCACACCGCTGCCTGCAGTCATAACCACTGCCACCACTCCAACCTGAGCCTGCCGGCGAGCACCTTCGCCGCCTTTGGCACGCCGCAACCGGCGCGCTGGATGAATGCAGGCGACGCGGCGACCTATGCGGTCGCCCAGGACGAACTGGCACGTCCTCCCCGGGCGTGAGTTGAGCGCGTCCCGCAATCGCGGGCTCCCGTTTCACTCACAACCGGAATCCCCCTATGTCGATCCTGACACGTCGGTCGCCGCGCGCGACCGGGCTGGTCGTCGCCGTGCTGCTGGGCCTGATCCCCGCCGCACAGGTCGCCGCACAAGCCGCACCTTCGTACGACACCCTGCTTGAACGTCTCGACCAGCTGCCCGGCACCCGCGTCGGCGCGGCATTGGCCGAGGCGGCCGATGCCCGCGCCGACCAGGCCCGGGCGCTGCCCAACCCCTCCCTTTCCTGGTCCGCCGAAAACGCCTGGGGCACCGGCTCCTACGGCGGCATGGGCAGGGCCGATACCGTGCTTACCCTGTCCCAGCCCTTGGAGGTCTGGGGCCAGCGTGGCGCGCGCGTCCGCGCCGCCCGCGCCGAGGCACAGGCCGCTGCCCTGCGCGGTTCGCAGAGCCGCAGCGATGTCGCCAGCCAGCTGGCGGCGATCTACGCACAGGCGGAAAGCGCCCTGCGTCGTTACACCCTGGCCGACGAAGCGCTGACCCTCACCCGCGACGATGCGGCGGCGGTCACCGCCATGGTCAAGCATGGCCGCGAGCCGCAGCTGCGCGCGGTGCAGGCACAAAGCGAAGTGGCCAATGCCAGCGCCGCGCTGGATGAGGCGCAGGCCTTCCGCGATGCCGCACTGGCCCGCCTGGCCGGCGCGGCCCTGCTCGATGCACCGGTGCAGACCATCGACAACAGCCTGCTCGACCGCGCACCGCCGGCACCGCGTGGCGCCATCGATGTGGCACTGGCCGTGCGTGTGGCCGAAGCCGAAGTTGATGCGGCCGGTCGCCTGGTCGATGTGGAGCGCAAGCGTGCCCTGCCCGACCTCAGCGTCACGGCCGCGCAGACGCGTTTCCGCGAGGACCGCGAGCAGGCCTACACGCTGGGCGTCAGCCTCTCGATCCCGTTGTTCGACCGCAACCGTGGTGGCATCCGCGCCGCCAGTGCCGAACAGCGCGCGGCCGAGGCGCGGCTAGACCAGCAGCGCCGTGACAGCGAAGCGGAACGGTTGTCGGCGGTGGCGGGCCTGAAGGCCGCCGGCAGCCGCACCCGCGCGGCCGACGAAAGCGTGGTTGCCGCCGAGGAGGCCTATCGCCTGGCCCGCGTCGGCTTCGACGCGGGACGCATCTCGCAGCTGGAACTGCGCAGTACCCGCAGTGCCCTCATCGCCGCCCGCGGCACCGCTGTGGACGCGCGTCTGTCGCGCGTCGGCGCGGAAATCGATCTCGCCCGCCTAGAAGGGCGCGCACCTTTTGTGGAGGCCCGATGAACCTGTCCCGCTCTTTCCCCCTGGTGGGTGGCCTGCTGCTGACCGTATTGCTGGCCGGCTGCTCCGGCAACGCACAGCCCCCGGAAGCTTCCGCACCCGATGCCAAGGCCGCAGCCGACGATGGCCATGGCCACGCCGCCGACAGCACCGAAGCCAAGGCCGAAACAAACAAGGTGCCCGACGCCGATGAAGGCGTGGTGCAGCTGACGCCCGAGCAGATCAAGGCATCCGGCATCGACGTGGTTGCCGTCGGCCGCGGCGGCGGCGGTTCGACGCGGCTGTCCGGGCGGGTGGAGCCATCGATCGGTGCGCGTGCATCGGTCGCCTCCACCGTGATCGGGCGCGTGGAGCGCGTGCTGGTCGCACCGGGCACGGCAGTGAAGCAGAACCAGGCACTGGCGATCGTGGTCAGCGGCGAGGCGGCGGTGTTCCGCGCCAATGCGGTTGCCGCCGCAGCGGAAGCCGAGGCGGCGCGCCTGGCCCATGGCCGTGACAAGGCGCTGGTCGAACAGGGCGTGGTCGCCCGCCAGGAACTGGAAACCTCACGCGCGCGCTCGCTGGCAGCACAGGCGCAGGCCGCGGCCGCACAGGCACAGGCCGCCGCCAACGGTTCACCCGACAGCAGCGGCCGCGTGCGCATCACCAGCCCGGTGGCCGGCATCGTCGGCAACGTGCAGGTCACGCCCGGTGGCGTGGTGGCGGCCGGCAGCCCGGTGGCCGACGTCGCCGATCCGTCGATGAACGAACTGGTGTTCACCGCACCGCCAGCGCTGGCCGCACAGGTCAGCCCGGGCATGACGCTGGAAGTCACCGTGCCGGGCGGCAGCTTCAGTGCCACCGTCACCGGTTCTGCCGCCGATGTGCGCCAGCAGGGCGGCGTAGCGGTGATCCGTGCCACGCCGGTCAATGCGGCATTGCCGCCCGCCGGTTCGCCGGTGTCGGCGGTGGTGGTCACCGACGGCAAGGACGGCGCGTTGAGCGTGCCGGCCGATGCCGTGCAGAACGTGGATGGCAGCAGCGCGGTGTTCGTCGCTGTCGAGGGCGGCTTCAAGGTGCAGCCGGTGCTGGCCGGCCGACGCGCCGGCGACCGCATCGAGATCCTCGGTGGCCTGAGCGGCAGCGAACGCATCGTCGGCGCCAACGCGTTCCTGCTCAAGGCCGAACTGGCCAAGGGCGAAGCCGAGCACGGGCACTGAGGACCTTCCATGTTCAAGCTCATCATTGAAACCGCGGTACGCCACCGCTGGCTGGTCGTGGCCCTGGCTGCACTCGTTGCCGCCGTGGGCCTGTTCCAGCTCGGCAAGCTGCCGATCGACGCGGTGCCGGACATCACCAACCGCCAGGTGCAGATCAATACCGTGGCACCGGCACTGACGCCCGAGCAGATCGAGCGGCAGGTGACCTATCCGCTGGAAACCGCGCTGGCCGGCATCCCCGGCCTGACCACCACCCGTTCGCTGTCGCGCAATGGCTTCTCGCAGGTCACCGCGATCTTCACCGATGCCACCGACATCTACTTCGCCCGCCAGCAGGTGGCCGAACGCATGCGCGAGGCCTCAGAAGACCTGCCTGATGGTGCGTCGCCGATGCTGTCGCCGGTCACCACCGGCCTCGGCGAGGTGTTGATGTGGACGGTGGACTTCACCGCGTTCGATCCTGCGAAGCTGGCCAGGCCGGGCGAAGCCGGCTGGCAGGCCGGCGAGGTCTACCGCACGCCGGAAGGCAATCTGCTGCGCACGCCGGAAGAGCGCGCCACCTACCTGCGCACCGTGCAGGACTGGATCATCGCGCCGCAGATGCGCTCCAGTCCCGGGCTGGCCGGCGTGGACACCGTCGGTGGTTACGTGAAGGAGTACGGCGTGCATCCGGACAGCGCGCGGTTGGCCGCGCATGGCCTGGGCCTGGCGGACCTGGTGACGGCCCTGCAGCGCTCCAATGTGCAGGCCGGTGCCGGCTTCGTGCAGCGTGCCGGCGAAGGCCTGGTGGTGCGTGCCGACGGTCTGGCACTGACCACCGACGATCTGGCACAGGCGCCGGTAGCGACCCGCAATGGCGTGGTGGTGCGCGTGGCCGATGTGGCCGAGGTCGAACTGAGCCGCGCACCGCGCCTGGGTGCGGCCAGCCGCAACGGCCATGAAGCCGTGCTCGGTACCGCGCTGATGATCGCCGGTGGCAACAGCCGCACCGTGGCCCAGGCCGCCGCCGCGCGCCTGGAACAGGTGAACAAGTCGCTGCCGGCCGACATCGTGGCAGCGCCGGTGCTGGACCGCAGCGTGCTGGTCAATTCCACCATCAAGACCGTGGCCAAGAACCTCACCGAGGGCGCGCTGCTGGTGGTGGTGGTGCTGTTCCTGCTGCTCGGCAACCTGCGTGCGGCGGCGATCACTGCACTGGTGATCCCGCTGTCGTTCCTGTTCGCGGTGATCGGCATGAACCGCTTCGGCATCAGCGGCAACCTGATGAGCCTGGGTGCGCTGGACTTCGGCATCCTGGTGGACGGTGCGGTGATCGTGATCGAATCAACGCTGCTGATGCTGGGCCAGCGTCGCGCCGAACTGGGCCGTGCATTGACCGCGATGGAACGCCTGCGCGTAGCGGCCGATTCGGCGCGCAGGATGGCGCGACCGGCAGCGTTCGGCCAGCTGATCATCCTGCTGGTGTTCGCGCCGATCCTCACCCTGGAAGGCGTGGAGGGCAAGACGTTCCACCCGATGGCGGCCACGTTCATGCTGGCTCTGGTGGGTGCCTTCATCTTCTCCTTCACCTTCGTGCCGGCGATGGCCGCACTGATGGTGCGCGAGCCGAAGCTGAAGGAAGGCGAGGCACACAGCGATGATGGCGAGCACGAAACGAAGCTGATCCGCGTGCTGCGAGGGCGCATCGAGCCGATCATCCGCCGGGCCGTCGCGCGGCCGCGGTCGGTGGTGGCGGGTGCGGGCCTTATGCTGCTGGTGGGTATTGGTTCGTTCGGCCTGCTCGGCCGCGAGTTCATGCCGACACTGGATGAAGGCAACGTGGCGATGCAGGCACTGCGCGTGCCATCGACCTCGCTGGAGCAGTCGCTGGCGATGCAGCTGGCGCTGGAAAAGGCGATTGCCCAGCAACCGGAAGTGGAAACGGTGTTCTCGCGTACCGGTACCGCTGAAGCGGCGATCGACCCGATGCCGACCAACATTTCCGACAGCGTGATCGTGCTCAAGCCACGTGCGGACTGGCCCGATCCGAAACTGGGCAAGGAAGCACTGGTGGCTCGCTTCGAAAAGCTGGCCGGCCAGCAGCTGGGCAACAGCTTCGAGTTCAGCCAGCCGATCGAACTGCGCTTCAACGAGCTGATTTCCGGCGTGCGGACCGATCTGGCGGTGATGATCTTCGGCGATGATTTCAGCCAGCTGCAGAAGGTGGCCGACCAGGTGGCGCTGAAACTGCGTGCGGTGGAGGGTGCGGCCGATGTGCGGGTGGAGCAGATTTCCGGCCTGCCCACGCTCAACGTCAAGATCGACCATGTGGCAGCGGCGCAGTACGGGCTGACCGCCGCAGACGTCAGCGATGCGCTGTCCACCGGCATCGGCGGTACGGCAGCCGGCAAGATCTTCGAGGGCGACCGCCGCTTTGACGTGGTGGTGCGGCTGGACGACAGCGCACGCAACGACCCGGATCAACTGGCTTCGCTGCCGATCGCCACACCGGCCGGCGTGGTGATTCCGCTGTCCTCGGTCGCGCGCATCAGCGTCAGCGAAGGGCCGAACCAGATCAGCCGCAACAACGGCAGCCGCCGGGTGGTGGTGCAGGCCAACGTGCGTGGCCGCGATCTCGGCGGCTTCGTTGGCGAGGCGCAGACCGCCGTGGCCGAAGTGGCGCTGCCGCCGGGTGCGTACCTGACCTGGGGTGGCCAGTTCGAGAACCTGCAACGTGCGGAAAAGCGCCTGGCCACAGTGGTGCCGGTGGTGTTCCTGCTGATCGGCAGCCTGCTGTTCATGGCCCTGCGCAGCGGCAAGGAAGCGGTACTGGTGTTCAGCTGCGTACCGCTGGCGCTGGTCGGCGGCATCCTCGCCCTGCTGCTGCGCGGCATGCCGTTCTCGGTGTCGGCAGCGGTGGGCTTCATCGCAGTGTCCGGCGTGGCCACGCTCAACGGCCTGGTTTTGATGCAGGCGATCCGTGAGCGCCTGGACGCCGGTGACGTGCCGATGATGGCCGCAATCAATGGTGCGTCCAGCCGTATCCGCGCGGTGCTGACCACCGCGCTGGTGGCCATCGTCGGCTTCATTCCGATGGCGATCGCCAGTGGTTCCGGTGCGGAAGTGCAGAAGCCGCTGGCGACGGTGGTGATCGGTGGCTTGATCACCGCCACGGTGCTGACCCTGCTGGTGCTGCCGACCTTTGCTGCGCGCGTGGCGAAGGTGCGGACGGTGGGGTGAAAGAAAAAAGGGGCGGATCATGCGATCCGCCCCTTTCCGCTGAGGTTGCCGGCCAGCGGCCGGCACTACCACCTCGCGTTCCGGTAGCGCCGGGCCATGCCCGGCGACGCGGCGGGTCAGGCCTTCCTGCGCTCGGCGATGTACGCCTGGATCTGCTGTTCCAGTACCGGCAACGGCACCGAGCCCTGCTTCAGCAGCGTGTCGTGGAAGCCTTTGATGTCGAACTTGTCACCCAGTTCCTTCTCCGCCTGCGCGCGCAGGCGCACGATGGCGATCTCGCCGAGCTTGTAGCTCAACGCCTGGCCCGGCCAGGAAATGTAGCGGTCCACTTCGGTGGTCACTTCGTGCTCGCTCAGCGCCGTGTGGTCACGCAGGTAGGCCAGCGCCTGCTCGCGGCTCCAGCCCTTGCTGTGCACGCCAGTGTCGATCACCAGGCGCGTGGCGCGCCACATCTCATAGGTCAGGCGACCGAAATCCTCGTACGGGGTTTCGTAGATGCCCATTTCCACGCCCAGCTTCTCGCAGTACAGCGCCCAGCCTTCGCCATAGGCGGAGATGTAGGCATTGCGGCGGAACTCCGGCAGGTTCTTCTGCTCGGCGGCGATGGCACCCTGCAGTGCGTGGCCCGGATCGGACTCGTGCAGGGTCAACGCCGGCAGGTTGTACAGCGGGCGCGACGGCAGGTTGTAGGTGTTGAGCCAATAGGTGCCCATGCCACCACGGCCGGCGGTCCAGAACGGCGCGATGTCCGGCGGCACCGGCACGATGGTGAAGCGCGCACGCGGCAATGTCATGTACTTGCCGAGCTGGCCGTCTGCGCGCTTGGAGATCCACGCGGCACGCGACAGCAGTTCTTCCGGCGTCTTGGCATAGAACTGCGGGTCGGTACGCAGGAAGGTCAGGAACTCGGCAAAGCTGCCCTTGAACTTCACCTGCTTGATGATGTCGTTCATTTCCTTCTGGATGCGTGCCACTTCATCCAGGCCGATGCGGTGGATCTCGTCCGGCGACAGGTCCAGCGTGGTGTATTCGTGGATCTGCTGCTTGTAGTACGCCTTGCCGCCGGGCATCGCTTCGGCAGCCAGGGTGGTACGCGCCTGCGGCACGTATTCGTTGACGAAGAAGGTGCGTAGCTGCTGGAACGCCGGCACCACCTTGCCGCTGATCGCCGCGCGGGCCTGTGCCTGCAGCTTGGCCTGCTCGGCAGCCGGGACTGTGTTGGGCAGCTTCTTGAACGGCGCGTACAGCGGCGATTCGGTCGGATCCTTCAGTTCGGCGACGGTGGCGATGGACACCTCGCGGCCATCGAGCACCGCACGCGGCACGCTGAAGCCGCGCTTCAGGCCGGCACGCATGTTGTCGGTCTGCTGGTCGAAGTAGCGCGGCACATCATTCAGGCGCGCGATGTAGTTCTGGTAGTCCTGCACGGTCTTCATCTCGCGTCGGGCCATGAAGGACAGGTTGGACCAGAACGAGGAGTCGGCGTTGAACGGCATCTCGTAGCCGCGCAGGCGCACTTCTTCGGCCAGGTTGAACACCTGGTCGCGGTAGATCGCGTAGTTGACCTGGTTGTCGGGCGACAGGGTCTTCGGGTCGATCTTCTTCAGCGCGGCCAAGGTTTCGTCCCATACCTTCAGGCGTGCCTGCTGCGCGGCCGCGCCGACGTCGGGCATGCGGGTGGCGTTGGCCGGGGCGTCTTCGTCCTCGCTGGCCTCGCCGCCGCCGTCCTGGCGCCACTTCCATTCCTTCTCGTACAGCGCGCGAAAAGCGGCGTCGGCGGGCGATTCGGTGGCCACGCTGGCCGGCGCGGTGGCGGTGGGCGGTGCGGCCAGGGCCACGGCAGGGGCAGACAGGGCGATCAGCAGGGCTACGGCAAGACGGGTTTTCACGAGCACAGGTTCCCGGGAAGGCAGACCCCGATCATGGCACCCCGCACCACGCAAGGCATGGGACGAAGGTCCTGCCTGCAACGCAGGCAGGACCGGGAACCGGCCGCAGGCCGGACCCCAGCGCCGAAGGCTGGTCGGCTGCTCTTGCGCTCGATGCGTGGAAAAATCCACGCCTCGCATGGCATGGGACAGAGCCCGGCCTCAGTAGATCCACGCCATGCGTGGATGCCCCTGCCGCTGGGCACACCTGCGCCGACCAAGGTCGGCGTCTACCTGGGCACCGCGGCACCTGCATGGCCGCTCTGGTAGTTGCCAACCTGGGTTGGCACCCGGAGAAACCCAGCGCCGACCAAGGTCGGCGTCTACCGGAGCACCGAGGCGCCAGCATGGCCGCTCTGGTAGTTGCCAACCTGGGTTGGCACCCGGAGAAACCCAGCGCCGACCAAGGTCGGCGTCTACCGGAGCACCGAGGCGCCAGCATGGCCGCTCTGGTAGCTGCCAACCTGGGTTGGCACCCGGAGAAACCCAGCGCCGACCAAGGTCGGCGTCTACCGGAGCACCGAGGCGCCAGCATGGCCGCTCTGGTAGCTGCCAACCTTGGTTGGCACCCGGAGAAACCCAGCGCCGACCAAGGTCGGCGTCTACCGGAGACCTAGTGGCTGGCCTTGTCCCGCTTCCACCCGCGGTGCTTGATGTCCAGCTGCAGGCTGTACAACGCAGTGAAGGCCGGGAACAGGTTCTGCAGCACGCCCACCGAGTCCTGTTTGGCCGAGAACAGGAAGTAGCTCAGCGTCATCAGGCTGCCGACCACGCTCATGTACCAGAACAGGCGCGGAATCACCGGCTTGCCGGCGCGCTTGGAGGCGACAAACTGGACCAGCCAGCGGCCACCGAACATCAACGCACCGGTGTAGCCGATCAGCTTCCAGCCGGTCACATGCAGGCCGGTCCAGTACAGCCAGGTCAGCGGCTGGTCCAGCCAGTGCAGCTCCAGATCCATCAACGCTCCTCCACTGCGGTGCGCTTGCTGCGGGTGATCAGCCAGGCCACACCGCGCAGGTCGCGGATGCCGACGAGTGCGCGGCCGAGGTTGTTGTACTTGGACACGCCGGCAGTGCGGTGGCGATGGTTGACCGGCACGCTGGTGGTCTTCCAGCCGGCGCGCTGCATCAATGCCGGCAGGTAGCGATGCATGTGGTCGAAGTACGGCAGATCGAGGAAGGCGTTGCGCTCGAACAGCTTGATGCCG
Organism: Stenotrophomonas sp. PA-6-5C; assembly: GCF_021605635.1. Taxonomy (NCBI): domain Bacteria; kingdom Pseudomonadati; phylum Pseudomonadota; class Gammaproteobacteria; order Lysobacterales; family Lysobacteraceae; genus Stenotrophomonas; species Stenotrophomonas sp. PA-6-5C. Next base: position 44,372 of record NZ_WKEE01000006.1, on the reverse strand, counting down.
CAGCCGGTATCGGGGGTGTCATCGCGCAGCATGCGCGCGCGGATGGCGTTGGCCCACTTGCTGGCCCAGCGCTTGCTGCCGCTGTCCTGGCGGTTGACGCGCCAGCCGGCAAACAGCTTCACCTGGGCATCGGCGGCACTGCGGGCCTGCAGCAGCTTGGGGATATCGGCCGGATCGTTCTGGCCATCACCATCGAGGGTGGCGATCCACGGTGCACGCGCATGCTTGACGCCGGTACGTACTGCGGTGCTCTGCCCGCTCTGCGAAACGTGGTGCAGCACCCGCAGTTCCGGCGTGGTGGCCTTCAGGCCCTGCAGCACGGCCAGGGTGTCATCGCGCGAATGATCGTCGATGTAGACGATCTCGAACGGCAGCCGGCCGCGCAGTGCAGCGGTGATTTCGGCCACCAGGGGCGCGACGTTGTCGCGCTCGTTGAATACTGGGACGACGACGGACAGCTCGGGTTGGCTCATGGGGGGACTCGGCCAAGGAGGGACAAAGACCGCGCATTTTCCGACGCCGAGGTTATCCGAAGATGAATCCGGCAGTGTGAGGATGCGTTCTCACGCGCGATCAGCAAAATACTCGCGACACCACTGCACCACCGGCGGCAGGCCCTGTTCGATCGGCATGGCCGGTTCGTAGCCAAATGCGTCATGTGCGCGCCGGGTATCGGCCATCGTGCGTACCATGTCGCCCGGCTGCATCGGCTTGTAGACCTTCTGCGCGGGGCGACCAGCGGCCTGCTCGATCACGCCGATGAAGCGCTCCAGCTCGACCGGCGTGTGGTTGCCGAGGTTGAACACCCGGTGCGGCACCGGACCATCAGCCGGGTGCGCGAGGGCGCCGAGAATACCGGCAACGATGTCGGAGACATGTGTGAAGTCGCGCTGCATGCGGCCTTCGTTGAACACATCGATCGGACGGCCAGCCAGCACCGCGCGCGAGAACAGCAGCGGCGCCATGTCCGGCCGGCCCCACGGGCCGTACACGGTGAAGAAGCGCAGGCCGGTGGCGTGCAGGCCATACAACTGCGCGTAGGTGTAGGCCATCAGTTCATTGGCGGCCTTGGTCGCTGCGTACAGCGAGCGCGGCTGGTCCACGCGCTGGTCTTCCGAAAACGGCGGCGTGGCCGAATCGCCGTACACCGAACTGCTGGACGCATACACCAGATGCTGCACGCCACGGTGGCGGCACAGCTCGAGCATGTTGACGAAGCCGACCAGGTTGCTGTCGACGTAGGCGTGCGGGTTTTCCAGCGAATAGCGCACGCCGGCCTGCGCGGCCAGGTGGATCACCGCCGTCGGCTGTATTTCGTCGAACAGCGCGGCCAGGCCGTCGCGGTCGGTCAGGTCCAGCATGCGCAGGTCCAGCGTCGGGCACAGTGCGGCCACGCGGTCGCGCTTGATCTGCGGGTCGTAGTAGTCGTTGAAGTTGTCCAGGCCGACCACGGACTGGCCCGCATCAAGCAGGGCGCGGGCGGTATAGGCACCGATGAAGCCGGCTGCGCCGGTAAGCAGGATGGTCATTGCGGTGGGCCTGGAATTCAGCGGTCGATTCAGTGGTTACAGCGTCTGATGGTACGCGCAGGACCTAGAACAGGCCGAAACGCTTCTTGGCCACATTGGTACGCCCGGGCTGGATGACATCCTGGATGTTCTTCGCATCGAAGCGGTCCAGCAGGGTTTCCGAATCCTTCTTCAGCTTCAGGTCCATCTCTTCCGGGTACAGCGGCACGATCGCCATGAACTCGATGGTCGTGCCGTCTTGCAGCTCCAGCGTGCCGAAGTCGTCCGGGGCGGTGACCGGCGGCAGCACGATGGCGCCATCGAATCCCACGCCCGGTGCATAGGGCTCGGACGGATGGCCGTTGGGAATGGTGTGGCCGAAGCCCAGCCAGGTGTCGTACTCATGCGGCAACCGCGCCAGGGTCTTCAACAGACGCACCGGCCAATAGTTGCGCTCGTCCTCGAAGGCTTCCTGGGTGATCGGCCAATCCGCCGGCAAGGTCACCATCAGCTCCATGTGCCGGGGGGCGTCCACCTCATCCGGCACGGACATCGGCAGATCGCTCATGCCCGAGGTCACCAGGCGCAGGTACGGACACGCGTCGGTGGCCGGCACCACATGCACGTCGATGTGCACGATATCGGAGATGATTTCGTGGAAGACGCCGGAGATCGGGCCCAGATGGCGCTCGATGTGCGCGCTGATCGCCTCGATGTGTTCTTCGCCGTGGGCCGGGGTGAAGTCCTTCTCGCGGCTGTGCACGAGAATCGGGCTGCCGCCCGGGCTGACGTCGTCTACTTCAATGGTCATGTCCTGCTCCCTGGATGAGCCACGGGGCGGAGCGGGCCCACCCTGCGGTGGACGATACGACCTCCGGCACGCGCGGCGGTGCGTTCCCTGCAATCGACGGAGCACGGCAGGAACAGGCCGTGCGCCCATGAAACTGCGCCGGGGTCAGCCCTGGCGCGTGCGCAGCCGCTCCAGCACGCCATCGAGCGTGTCCAGGTTGGCGTAATGGATGATCAGCTTGCCCTTGCCACCGCGGCCATGGTTGATCGCAACGGACGTGCCCAGCACTTCGGACAGCTCGGTTTCCAGCGAGGCGATATCGGCCTGCTGCACCTTGGCCACCGGCTGCGGACGGTTGCTCGGCACCTTGCCGGCGGCGAACGCCTGCGCACGACGCTCGACCTCGCGCACCGACCAGCCCTCATCGGCCGCTTCCTGGGCCAGCTTGCTGGCCAGTTCCGGAGCCAGGGTCAGCAGCGCGCGGGCGTGCCCCATCTCCAGCCGGCGCGTTTCCAGCAGCAGGCGGATGGCGATCGGCAGCTCCAGCAGGCGCAGCAGGTTGGACACCGCCGCGCGCGAGCGGCCGACGGCCTCGGCGGCCTCGGCATGGGTCAGGGTGAATTCGCTGATGAGGCGCTGCAGCGCTTCGGCTTCTTCCAGCGGGTTGAGGTCTTCGCGCTGGATGTTCTCGATCAGCGCCATCGCGATGACGGTGCGGTCTTCCAGCTCGCGCACCACCACCGGCACTTCGTCCAGGCCTGCCAGCTGCGAGGCGCGCCAGCGACGTTCACCGGCGACGATTTCGAAGTTGCCTGCCGGCAGCTGACGCACCAGGATCGGCTGGATCACGCCCTGCGACTTGATCGAGTCGGCCAGTTCGGACAGCTTGCCCTGGTCCATCTCGCGACGCGGCTGGTACTTGCCCGGCTGCAGCTGGCCTACCGGCAGCTTGCGCAGCACTTCACCGGGCAGCGGCTCGATCACCGCCGTGCTGGCCTGCACCTGGCTGACCGCGCCCTTGGGCCCCAGCAGGGCGTCCAGGCCGCGGCCGAGGCCACGCTTCTTGGCGGCAGGCTTGCTGGTCATCAGACGGTCTCCACGGCCTTGGTGGCCTTGTTGCGTTCGTTGTTGCGGCGGATGATCTCGCCGGCCAGGCCGAGGTAGGCCACACCGCCACGCGAAGCACGATCGTAGCCGACGATGCTCTGGCCATGGCTGGGCGCCTCGGCCAGGCGCACGTTGCGCGGCACGATGGTGCGGAACACGCGGTCACCGAAGTGCTCGGTGAGCTCGGCCGACACGGCATTGGCGAGGTTGTTGCGCACATCGAACATGGTGCGCAGCACGCCTTCGATCTCCAGCGCCGGGTTGAGGTTGGCGCGCAGCGCTTCGATGGTTTCCACCAGCGCACTCAGGCCTTCCAGCGCGTAGTACTCGCACTGCATCGGCACGATCACCGAATCGGCGGCGGCCAAGGCGTTCAGGGTCAGCAGCGAGAGTGCCGGCGGACAGTCGATCAGGATGTAGTCGTACTCGTCGCGGATCGGCGCCAGCGCGCGCTTCAGGCGCTGCTCGCGCTCGCTCTGCGCCATCAGCTGGATCTCGGCCGCGGTCAGGTCGATGTTGCCCGGCAGCAGGTCGTAGCCTTCGGCGGTCTGCACGCGCACGTCGGCAGCGCTGGACTCGCCCAGCAGCAGATCGTAGGTGGAGGAGACCAGCTCGCGCTTGTCCACGCCACTGCCCATGGTCGCGTTGCCCTGGGAATCCAGGTCGACCAACAGCACGCGCTTGGGTGCGTTGGCCAGGGAAGCGGCCAGGTTGACGGCGGTCGTGGTCTTGCCGACGCCACCCTTCTGGTTGGCGATGGCGATGATGCGGGCCATGCGGGTGTGCCTCGTCGACGTGTGCTGGGACCGGTCATTATGCGTACAACCGGGCCCGTGCGGAAATCGTGGATCGCCAACCGCTTGTTCCACAAGGGGCTGGCGGCGGGGTTCAGGGGCCTGTGACGGTGACCAGATGGCGTTCGCCGGCCAGGCCGGGCACGCTCAGCGGGACCACCTCGCGCACCTGCCAACCGGCCGGCAGCGCTGCGATCTCTTCATGTGGGTAGACGCCCTTCATGGCCAGCAGCACGCCACCGGGTCGCAGCAGGTGGCCACCGACGCGGACGATGCCGGCCAGGGTGTCCATCGCGCGCGCGGTCAGCTGATCGTAGCTGCCCGGCTCGTCCAGCGCTTCGGCGCGCGACTCGGCCACGCGGGCATTGCCCAGGCCCAGCTGGCGCACGGCCTCGCGCATGAAGCGGGCCTTCTTGCCGTTGCTTTCCACCAGGGTGACCTGCAGGCCCGGGCAGGCGATCGCCAGCGGGATGCCCGGCAACCCGGGGCCGGTACCGAGGTCGGCCAGGCTGCCATCGGCCACGAACGGCTGCATCGCCAGCGAATCAAGCAGATGGCGGGTGACCATTTCCTGCGGATCGCGGATGGCGGTGAGGTTGTAGGTGCCGTTCCAGCGGTGCAGCAACGCCAGGTAGCGCAGCAGCGGCGGGGCCAGCTCGGCGGCCAGGCCCATGCTGGCCAGGCCCTGCTGCAGCGTGGACGCTACGCCGGCGGGAAGATCGTGTTCGCTCATGCCGACATTATCGCCGGTTTTCACTGCAGATTCGGCGATTCACTGCGGATACCAGGCCAATGCGGCACGGAACTGGCCACTGGCCTGCCACTCGTGCAGGTGCCAGCGCGCGGCCTCGCCCAGTTCCGGGTCACACCAGCGCAGGTGCAGCGCGCCATCGGCGGCCGGGGCCAGCTGCAGGCGGTGCAGGCCAAAGGAAATGCCCTGCCCGTGCGCCTTCAGCATGGCTTCCTTGGCGCACCACACGCGGAAGAACCAATGTTCGCGGTCGGCCTCGTCCAGGCCCTGCAGCCAGACCACTTCGTCGGGATGGAAGAAGCGCTGGATGATTTCCAGCATGCGTGGGCGCGGCCGCAGCAGTTCCAGGTCCACGCCCAGCCGCACGCCCTCGCCCAACGCCACCAGCAGCACCTCGCCGCTGTGGCTCCAGCCGGTGCCGTAGTGGGCCAGCGCGCCGCTCAGCTCCGGCCGGCCCTTGTCATCGCGCAGCAGCGGCAGCGCGTCCGGCTCGCCGCCCAGGGCCTGTGCCAGCACCTGCCGGGCCTGCGGCTCGCCACGTTGTCCGGGCACATGGGGGCAGCGCCAGACAGTAACCGGACCAAACCGCCAGGGGCCGTCGAGGGTGGCTGGCAGGCTCATGCGCACGCGACCGTCACGGGATTGCACAGCGGGTTCACGGCACTGCGCGTCAACTGGACACGGTTATCCACCGGAGAGTCGATCATGGGCATCATCATCTGGCTGATCGTCGGCGGCATCGTCGGCTGGCTGGCAAGCATCATCATGAAGCGCGATGGCCAGCAGGGCATCATCCTCAACATCGTGGTGGGCATCGTTGGCGCATTGATTTCGGGCTGGCTGTTCGGCGGCGGCATCAATGAAGCGATCACCCTGCGCACGTTCCTGTTCTCGCTGATCGGCGCGGTGATCCTGCTGGCGATCGTCAACCTGTTCACCCGCAAGAGCATACGCTGACGCAGCGGTAGTGCCGGCCGCTGGCTGGCAGATGCATCGCAACGGGCCCGGCCATCGCCGGGCCTCGTTGTTTCAGCCCAGCTGCACCCACGCCGGTGCATGGTCGCTGGGGCGTTCCCAGGTGCGCGGCTCACGGTCGATGCCAGAGGCCACCGCACTGCCCTTCAGTGCATCGGAGACCAGGGTCAGGTCGATGCGCAGGCCGAGGTTGCGGCGGAAACCGGCCGCCCGGTAATCCCACCAGCTGAAGGTGCCGGCCTCGTCGTTGTGCAGGCGGAAGCCGTCGTGAAGGCCCAGCTGCAGCAGTTTGGCCAGCGCACCGCGCTCGGCGGTGGAGGTCAGGATGTGGTTCTCGTTCCAGACCTCGGGGTCGTGCACGTCGCGCGCATCAGGGGCGATGTTGAAGTCGCCCATCACGATCAGCTTCGGATGCCGCTGCAGTTCTTCGGCGATCCACGCATGCACCGCCTCCAGCCAGCGCAGCTTGTACTCGTATTTGTCGGTGCCGATGTCCTGGCCATTGACCACATACAGGTTGATCACCCGCAGGTCGCCGAAGGTGCCGGCGATGACCCGCTTCTGCTCGTCCTCGAAGCCGGGAATGCCGATCTGCACGTCCTGCGCCGGCTCGCGCGACACCAGCGCCACGCCGTTGTAAGTCTTCTGGCCAGCGAACACGCTGCGGTAACCGGCGGCGACCAGCGCCGAATCCGGGAACTTATGGTCCTCCAGCTTGGTTTCCTGGATACCGACAATGTCCGGGCCGAAGTCCTTGAGCCACTGCTCCAGGTGCGGCAGGCGGACATTGAGCGAATTGACGTTCCACGAGGCGATCTTCATGCGGGCATTCTACCCGGCCCAGCTTTGGTAGACGCCAACCTTGGTTGGCGCTTGGGGTGCCGTGCGCCCCGGTAGAGGCCGACCTTGGTCGGCGCTTTGGGTTCACGCGTGCCAACCAAGGTTGGCACCTACCGGAACCCGGTCCCATCAATAGAGCCACGCCATGCGTGGCTTCACCGCAACAGCAACCTCAACAACCCCGCAATCTTCGAATACGGCGGCCGCAGCCGATCACTGGCCGCCCAGCGCGACTGCCACAACACCGGCAGCAGCTTGCTCATGGCATCGAACCCAGCCTGCCCGTGGTACGCACCCATGCCACTGGCGCCAACTCCGCCGAACGGCAAACCATCAGCGGCGAAGTGCAGCAGCGTGTCATTCACCGTCACCCCGCCGGCCACCACCTGGCCGAGGATGCGCTCCACCGTCGCCCGGTCATGGCTGAAGGGATACAGCGCCAGCGGCCGTTCGCGGGCCACGATGTCGGCCAGCGCCGTATCCAGGTCCGGATAGGCCCGCACCGGCAGGATCGGACCGAAGATCTCCTCGCGCATCAGGTCCAGGTCATCCGGCGGGTCCAGCACCACGGTCGGCACCAGCAGCCGCTCGCGGTCGGCGCGCGCCTCATCCACTTGTGCCAATGGAATCACCGGCACGCCGCGCTCGCGCGCCTGCGCCAGATAGCCCTGCAGGCGCCGGTACTGGCCTTCGTTGATGATGCGCGTGTAGTCACCCGCATCGCTGAAATCGCCGTAACGCTCGCGCACCTGCTGCTGCAACGCCTGCACGAATTCGCGCTGGCGCACGCTGTCGATCAACACATAGTCCGGTGCGATGCAGGTCTGCCCAGCGTTGAACCACTTGCCGGTGGCCAGCCGCGCCGCGGCTTTGTCCAACGGGAAATCGCGGCACACGATCGCCGGCGACTTGCCGCCCAGTTCCAGGGTCAGCGGCACCAGATGTTCCGCCGCCGCCGCCATCACCTTGCGACCGACCGCGGTGGAACCGGTAAACACGAGGTGGTCCAGCGGTAGCGCGGACACTGCCGCTGCAACATCGGCCCCGCCCTGCACCACCGCCACACGTTCGGGCGGGAACACGCTGGCCAACAGATCGGCCAGGAACGCGCTGGTGTGAGGTGTGTGCTCGGAAGGCTTCAGCAGCACATGGTTGCCAGCGGCAATCGCCGTGGCCAACGGCACCAGCGCCAACGTGACCGGATAGTTCCACGGTGAGATCACCCCGACCACACCCAGCGGTGTCGGCCGCAGCTGCGCGCGGGCTGGCCACAGCTTCCAGCCTGCAGATGCATGACGCAGCTTCGACCAGCGTCGCAGGTGGCGGCGCAGGTGATCGATGGCCGACAGCACGCTCATGCCATCGGCCAGTTTCGATTCAACGTGGGCGCGGTGGCCGAAGTCCTCGGCGATGGCCGCAGCCATTTCGTCCAGGCGCGCCTTCAGCGCCTCGCGCAGGCGACGCAGATCGGCTTCGCGCTGGTCGAGCGAGGGGCGCTGCGACTGCCAGGCACTGCGCAGGGTGTGCAGGATGGCGGGGAGGTCGGCGGCTGAGGTGCTCATTCCGCGACTATACGGTGTGTGCACGTGAGGCGGCGGTCTCGATGGGGTCAGAGGGCGTGTGGCTTCGGATGCTTGTCAACCGCGATGACGGCATTGAGCGCTGTATGTTCGCGTCTGCGGAGTCTTGTGCCGCGCGTTGCGCGCTCGCCGAGCATGGCTCGGCGCTACAGGGAAACGAAAAGGCCGTGGTCTGCACCACGACCTCTCCTTCATCCAATGAACATCATTCTTACTTGGTGATATCCACGTTCTTCGTCTCGCGCAGGAACAGGCCACCCACCACCACCGACATCAGCGCGATGATGATCGGGTACCACAGGCCGTAGTACAGGTTGCCGGTACCGGCCACCAGCGCGAACGAGATCGCCGGCAGGAAGCCACCGAACCAGCCGTTGCCGATGTGGTACGGCAGCGACATCGAGGTGTAGCGGATGCGGGTCGGGAACAGTTCGACCAGGTAGGCGGCGATCGGGCCGTAGACCATGGTCACGTACAGCACCAGCAGCCACAGCATGAAGATCGTGCCGGCGATGTTGATGCGCGAGCCATCAGCCTTGGCCGGGTAACCCGCGGTGACCAGTGCGCCCTTCAGCTCGGCGCCGAACGCATCGGCCTTGGCCTTGCCTTCTTCCTTGGTCAGGCCGGCGGCCTCATACGAGGTGACGCTGGCACTGCCCACGTTGACCATCGCCAGCGAGCCGGCGGCGGCGGGCTGCACGTCATACGGCACACCGGCCTTGGTCAGCGCAGCGGTAGCCACATCGCAGGAGCTGGTGAACTTGCGCAGGCCGACCGGATCGAACTGGAACGAGCAGGTGTTCGGATCGGCCACGACCAGCGCCGGCGAGCTGCTGCGGGCTTCTTCGATGGCCGGATTGGCGAAGTGGGTCAGGCCCTTGAAGATCGGGATGTAGGTGACGGCGGCCAGCAGGCAGCCGGCGAGGATGATCTTCTTGCGGCCGATTCGGTCGGACAGCCAGCCGAAGAAGATGAAGAACGGCACGCCCAGTGCAAGCGCGGCGGCGATCAGCAGGTAGGAGGTGGTGGCATCGACCTTCAGCATGCTGCTGAGGAAGAACAGCGCGTAGAACTGGCCGCCATACCAGACCACCGCCTGGCCTGCGGCAGCACCGAGCAGCACCAGCAGCATCAGCTTCAGGTTGCCGCCCTTCAGGCTGTCACGGAACGGCGTCTTGGAACCCTTGCCTTCCGACTTCATCTGCTGGAACAGCGGCGACTCGCTCAGCTGCAGGCGGATCCACACCGACACGCCCAGCAGCACGATCGAGACCAGGAACGGAATGCGCCAGCCCCAGGCTTCGAAGGCTTCGTTGCCGAGGAAATAGCGGCAGGCCAGGATGATCAGCAGCGACATGAACAGGCCAAGGGTGGCCGTGCACTGGATGAAGCTGGTGTACAGGCCACGCTTGTCGTCCGGTGCGTGTTCGGCCACATAGGTCGCCGCACCACCGTACTCGCCGCCCATCGCCAGGCCCTGGGCCAGGCGCAGGATGATCAGGATCACCGGCGCGGCGAAGCCGATCGAGGCGTAGTTGGGCAGCACACCGACCAGGAAGGTCGAGATGCCCATGATCAGGATGGTGACCAGGAAGGTGTACTTGCGGCCGATACGGTCGCCGAGGCTGCCGAAGAAGGCCGCGCCGAACGGTCGCACGAAGAAGCCGGCCGCGAAGGCCAGCAGGGCGAAGATCATGCCCGTGGTTTCATTGACGCCGCTGAAGAACTGCTTGGCGATGATCGCCGCGAGCGAGCCATACAGGAAGAAGTCGTACCACTCGAAAACGGTGCCCAGGCTGGACGCGAAGATGACCTTCTTGTGTCCCTGGGTAAGTTGGGCTTTCGCCGGTGCGGGTGTTGTGGACATGGGACGCTTTCCCTCTGTAGGTGCCGACCTTGGTCGGCACGCAGTCTAGGTAGATACCGACCATGGTCGGCACTCAATCTCGGCAGGTGCCGACCGTTGGTCGGCACTCGATCAGAAGCTGTATTTCGTGGTGAACTGCAGACGGGTGATGTCGCCCTTGTTGCCGTTCTCGATCTCGCGCTTGCCGTACATCAGCTCGGCGCCGACATCGACCTTGGGCATCGGCGAATAGAAGATGTTGCCGCGGATGCTCTGCACGCTCTTGGTCACCAGCGGGCCGAGGATGCTGTCGTTGTCGTAGTCGCTGCGCGCGTAGATCAGGTTGGTGCGCAGCTTCGGCGAGAAGGCATGGCGCCAACCGACGTAGCCGGCGATCACACCGGTCGGGTTGAGTTCGTCGCGTGCCACGTCATAGGCCGAATCGGCGGTGATGCCCAGGCCGATGTAGCGGGCGATGCCCTCGCCACCGGTGAACTGGTAGTGCAGCGAATCGCTGTCACCCATCACCCACTTGCCGCCCAGGGTCAGGCCACCGGCCACCTTGTCAGCCTTGGCACCGGTGGTCTGGTTGTCGACCTTCAGCTGGCGGACCACGCCACCGACACCGAAGGTGCCCCAGTCACCCTTCCAGCCATAACGCAGGGTCAGGTCCGGCAGGCTGCCGCGATCGGAGTTGGCGCTGGCGTTGGTCCAGGCGCCGGTGACCGGATTGCGCGTGCCGGTGAGGGTGGTGGTTTCCGGATTCTCCAGCGCGACGCTGAAGCCGCCCTTGGTGTAGCGAACCTGGGCCTGGCGCACGAAGATCACACCGTCGGTGGGGCCGACGAAGTCGACCGCTTCCGGCAGCGACGCCGCATCCATGAAGTTCGACCAGGTCTGGCCGGCCATCCAGTTGTTCCAGTACATGTACGCATGGCGCAGGGTCACGCCATAGGTGTTGGTGGCGGTCTGGTTGCCCAGCGAATTGCCGAAGAAATCCATCTCGAAGAACGCGCCGGCCTTGTTGCCCGACTCGCTGACGTTGTCGATGCCCAGGTTGAAGCGCGAGAACTTGGCGTGGGCGTTGTAGTCCACGTCCGAGCGCTTGCCGCTGCCGCCTGCACCTTCCACCGGGGTCTGCCCGGGCAGGTACAGCGCGCGGCCGGTGGCATCGTCGGCCAGCTGGCCATCGCTGGTCTGGGTGGCCAGGAAATCGGCCTTGATGAAGCCGCCGATCTTGACCGTGGTACCCGGCGCCGCGCCGGGGGTGATGGTGGTGACCTGGATCGGCTGCTTGCCCGCAGGCACCGCCGGCTTCTGTTCGGCCTGCAGCGTGCGGACGTCGGTGACCGCCTGCTGGGTCTGCACGATCTGGGTCTGTTGCTGCTGTTGCGACGCCAGCAGCGCCTGCACCTGCCGCTCCAGTTCGGCGACGCGTGACTCCAGTGCCTTCTCTTTGGCGGTCTCGGCGAACGCCATGCCCGGTGCGACCAGGGCGACCAACAGGCAGGCCGCCAAAGGTGTGCGCACGGCTTTCAACGTACGGTGGCTCATGTTGCCCTCTCTCCCAAGTGGCAAGGTGATGCCGCGCGTGGGGCACGGTCGAGCCGAGACTGCGGGGCGTTTGCACGCACCGGCTATTGGCCATTGGTCGAACCCGGGCCTGCAGGGGCCCGACTTTCGACCAAGGTCTAACCGAAGTGGTGACGCGACCGGGGGTGGATGGGGCAAACTGAGAGGGAACGGCTGCTGCAATGCTGCGGCTGCACACACAAAGTCAACGTGCAAGTGAGGGTGCCATGGCTGATCTCTACCCCGTCGATCCGCAGTTCGCCGCCAAGGCGCGTATCGACAAGAATTCCTATGAACAGCAGTACCAGGCCTCGGTGTCCGATCCGGATGCGTTCTGGGGCAAGGCCGCCGAGCGGCTGGACTGGTCGCGCAAGCCGACGAAGATCAAGAACGTCAGCTACGACCTGGCCGACTTCCACATCAAGTGGTTCGAAGATGGCGAGCTCAACGCCAGCGTGAACTGCCTGGACCGTCAGCTGGAAAAGCGTGGCGACAAGACCGCCCTGCTGTTCGAGCCGGACAGCCCGGATGCGCCGGCCCAGCACGTGACCTATCGCGAGCTGTACGAGCGCACCTGCCGTCTCGGCAACGCGCTGCGCAACCTGGGCGTCAAGAAGGGCGACCGGGTCACCATCTACCTGCCGATGATCGTCGACGCTGCCGTGGCCATGCTGGCCTGCGCGCGCATCGGTGCGATCCACTCGGTGGTGTTCGGTGGCTTCGCGCCGAACTCGATCGCCGACCGGGTCAGCGATTGCCAGAGCAAGCTGATCATCACCGCCGACGAAGGCCTGCGTGGTGGCCGCAAGATTCCGCTGAAGGCCAACGTCGATGCGGCGCTGAAGCTGCCCGGCACGAATACGGTTGAAACCGTGCTGGTGGTGCGTCACACCGGCGGCGCGGTGGACATGCAGGCACCGCGCGACCGCTGGTTCCATGATGTGGTCGACAGCCAGCCGGCCAGCTGCGAACCGGAACCGATGAACGCCGAGGATCCGCTGTTCATCCTCTACACCTCCGGTTCCACCGGCAAGCCGAAGGGCGTGCTGCACACCACCGCCGGTTACCTGCTGTACGCGGCCTACACCCATGAAGCGGTGTTCGACCTGCGCGAGGACGACATCTACTGGTGCACCGCCGACGTCGGCTGGGTCACCGGCCACAGCTACATCGTGTACGGCCCGCTGGCCAATGGTGCGACCTCGCTGATGTTCGAGGGCGTACCGAACTATCCGGACACCTCACGCTTCTGGAACGTGATCGACAAGCACAAGGTGTCGATCTTCTACACCGCCCCCACCGCCATCCGCGCGCTGATGCGCGAAGGCGAGGAGCCGGTGAAGAAGACCTCGCGTGCCTCGCTGCGCCTGCTTGGCAGCGTCGGCGAACCGATCAATCCGGAAGCCTGGCGCTGGTACTACGAGGTGGTCGGCGACAGCCGTTGCCCGATCGTCGATACCTGGTGGCAGACCGAGACCGGCGGCATCCTGATCTCGCCGCTGGCCGGCGCGATGGATCTGAAACCGGGTTCGGCCACCCTGCCCTTCTTCGGCGTGCAGCCGGCACTGGTCAACGCCGATGGCGAGATCAAGGACGGCCCAACCGAAGGCAACCTGATCATCCGTGATTCCTGGCCGGGCCAGATGCGCACGGTGTATGGCGACCACCAGCGCTTCATCGATACTTATTTCCGCACCTACCCGGGCAGCTACTTCACCGGTGACGGCTGCCGCCGCGACGAAGACGGTTACTACTGGATCACCGGCCGCGTGGACGATGTGATCAACGTATCCGGCCACCGCATCGGCACCGCCGAAGTGGAAAGCGCGCTGGTCTCGCATCCGAAGGTGGCCGAGGCCGCCGTGGTCGGCTTCCCGCACGACGTGAAGGGCCAGGGCATCTATGCCTACGTCACCCTGGTGGCCGAAGAAGCGCCCAGCGACGAGCTGCAGAAGGAACTGGTCGCCTGGGTGCGCAAGGAGATCGGTCCGATCGCCACGCCCGATCACCTGCAGTGGGCGCCGGGCCTGCCGAAGACCCGCTCGGGCAAGATCATGCGCCGTATCCTGCGCAAGATCGCCGAGAACGCGCCGGACCAGCTCGGCGACACCTCGACCCTGGCCGATCCGTCGGTGGTGGCGTCGCTGGTGGACGAACGCAAGGTCCGTTGATGACGTGGGCGCGGGCACAGTACGCGCCACGAACGTGGCCGGGAGGAGGGACCCGGCCATGTTCAACCCGTCCTGTGCCAACCATCACACCGCCCTTTTTCCTGATCGATAAGCTCGACCCATGACCACCCTCCTGATTGCCGATGACCATCCGTTGTTCCGCGAAGCCCTGCGGGGTGCCGTGCAGCGGGTCATTCCGGGCGTTCAACTGTTCGAGGCCGACAGCGTGGAAGCGTTGTATGCGCTGGCCGACCAGCACAACGACGCCGACCTGGTCCTGATGGATCTCAACATGCCCGGCGCACAGGGCTTCAATGCGCTGGTGCACATGCGCTCGCTGCATCCGCAGCTGCCGGTGGTGGTGGTCTCCGCACGCGAAGAAGCCACGGTGATGCGTCGCGCACTCGACCACGGCGCGCTGGGCTTCATTCCGAAGTCCGCTGATTCGGACACCATCGGCCATGCGCTCGGCACCATCCTCGATGGCGAGACCTGGGCACCGCCGGAAGCACACAACGTGCCGCCGACCGGCAGCGAAGAACGCGAAGTCGGCCAGCGCCTGCGCGAGCTGACCCCGCAGCAGTTCCGCGTGCTGCAGATGCTCGGCGCGGGCCGCTTGAACAAGCAGATCGCCTACGACCTCAATGTTTCCGAGGCAACGATCAAGGCCCACGTCACCGCGATCCTGCGCAAGCTGGGCGTGACCAACCGCACCCAGGCGGTGCTGATGGCCGGCAAGCTGGCGATCGACGACGACGCCATCGTGCTGCCGCCGGAAGAAGACTGATCGTGATGAACTTCAGGGCCGAGCATGGGCTCGGCTCTACAGACTTCATGATGCATTTGTAGAGCCGAGCCCACGCTCGGCTGCTCTTCGCCAGATTCCAGATCACGCTTCAAGCGGCCATCGACTCCACGCATAGGGGTACTCCCCGATACGGGCAGCCAACCCGGCACGCACTGGATTCGCCGCAATGTACATCGCCTGCATTCGCAGGCATTCATCACTGCGCAGTGCACGATCGTAGTACCCCGGCTGCCAGATTGGCGCGTTGGCATCAACGCGCCTGCCGACGGACCTTCCACTCCTGGACTTCAGGATCTGCATGCAGCCAGCTAGCGTGCCGGTACGTAGTTCGAACAGCCAATGCAGATGATCCGGCATGACCACCCAGGCGAGGGATACGGTCCGACCGGTCCGCTCAACGGTGCGCAATGCCTCTATCAACAGCTCAATGTTGGCCTTGTCACTGAACCAGGGGCGACGCGCATGCGTCACCGTGGTAAGCGCATAGACATTGCCGGTATGCGACCAGCGACCATAACGGAGTGCGGGACTGGCCATACGGGAAGACTACGGCGCAGCAGAGGATCTCTACATCAGCGAAGTGCTGCGCTGCATGTCGGCCATTGCCCCAATGTAGAGCCGAGCCCATGCTCGGCTGCTTCAGACGTCAGCCGAGCATGGGCTCGGCTCTACAGGTATCCCTGCTTACGCGACACCGTGCAGGTGCTCATACAGGATCGTCGCACCGATGATCACCAGGATCACGCCACCGATTATTTCGGCGCGCTTGCCGACCATGCTGCCGAGCACGCGGCCCAGCATGATGCCGGCGGTGACCATGGTCAGCGTGCACAGGCCGATGACTGCGGCCATCACCCCGATATGCACGTCCATGAAGGCCAGGCCGATGCCCACCGCCATCGCATCGATGCTGGTGGCGAATCCGGTCAGTGCGAGTTTCCAGAAACCATGGTGCTGCGAAGGATCTTCATCGTCCTCGCCGTTGTCCGGACGCAGGCCGTTGTAGATCATGTGGATGCCCAGCGCGCCGAGCAGGCCGAAGGCGATCCAGTGGTCGAACGCTTCCACGTACTGCAGCGCGGCACGGCCAAGCAGCCAACCGATGATGGGCGTGATCGCCTCGATGACGCCGAAGATGATGCCGGCGCGCAGCGCATCACGGAACACCGGTTTGCGCATGGCTGCGCCCTTGCCGATCGCTGCGGCGAAAGCATCGGTGGACATGGCAAAGCCGATCAGGAGGATCGAAAGGGGGGACATTGGCGGCTGTTGAGGTCGGGCAAGGACGGACGCACGGCCTGCGCTCGCGCCCAACCTGATGTTGCGCGCGCGGGCCGCTGGTCTCGCCAACCATCATGGTTGTCCACGCCACGGCGCACTCGCCGAGTATGTTGACGTGGACGATTCCTGCGCAGGAATCCGGCTACTCCCCAAGGGGACGCGAAGCTTAGCACCGCGATCCGCGCGTGGCGCATTTCCAGCGAAACGCGCAGGCAGGGCTGGTTTTTATAGCGAAGGCTATATATGAGCCGCGCTTCGCGCAGGAGCCGAGCATGGGCTCGGCTCTACAGGGAGTTCGAGCAATCAAGATTTTGTAGAGCCGAGCCGATGCTCGGCTGCTCTCCAGCCAGACGGCGGAACACCGCGCTTCGCGCAGGAGCCGAGCATGGGCTCGGCTCTACAGTTGCCCATCAGGCATCGCCGTTGCGGGTATCCCGCAGCGCGCCCAGGAACGCGCGCAGCGACGCCGGCTTGATCGGCTTGGTCAACAGGCGATAGCCGCGTTCGCGCGCCATCCGCTTCAGTTCATCGCGGCCATCGGCGGTAAGCAGTGCACCGGGCAACGGATAGCCCGCCGCCTCGCGCAATGCCACCAGCGCGTCCAGGCCATCCATGCGATCGTGCAGGTGGTAGTCCACCAGCATCACCTGCGGACGCTCGGCGATCTTCTGCAGCGCCTGGTCCACCGTCGATGCGGTGATCACCTGCACCTGCCAGCGCCCCAGCAGCGCGCGCATGCCATCGAGGATCTCCTCGTCGTTGTCCACGCACAGCACGCGCAGGCCCGCCAACGAATCGCTGCGGACCGGCGGTGCCGTCGCCGCCAGGGCGACCGCATCGGTATAGCCCGGCAGTGGCGCCACCCGCGGCAGGATGATCGAGAACATCGAACCACTGCCGACCCGGCTGCGCGCGTTCAAGCGATGGTCGAGCAGGCGCGAGATGCGCTGGCAGATGGACAGGCCCAGTCCCAGGCCCTGCTCGCCCCAGTCGAACGGCTGCTGGTAGCGGTGGAACTCGTCGAAGATCTGCCGCATGTGATGCTCGGGAATGCCGGGGCCGGTATCCCACACCTGCAGTTCCACTTCATCGCCGCGCTGGCGCACCGCCAGCACGATGCGCCCCTGCCGCGTGTAGCGCAGCGCATTGGCAAGGAAGTTCTGCAGCACGCGGCGCAGCAGGCGGCGATCACTGCGCACCCAGGTGGTACGCGCGAACAGATCCAGGCGCAGCCCACGTCCGGCCGCAACCGGTGTGTACTGCGCGGCCAGCTCGCGCATCAGCGCACTGACGTCGAATTCGCCGATCACCGGATGCAGGCCGCCGGCATCCAGCCGCGACACGTCCAGCAGCCCATCCAGCAACTCCTCGGCCGCACGCAGCGACGCATCCACGCGCTCGGCCAGGTGCTTCTGCTCGTCGCTCACATGGTCACTGTCGCGCAGCGCCGAAGCAAACAATCGCGCCGCGTTCAACGGCTGCAGCACGTCATGGCTGATTGCGGCCAGGAAACGGGTCTTGGACTGCTGCGCGACTTCCGCAACATGCGAGCGCTCGGCCACGCGCTGTTCCAGCGTTTCGTTGGCTTCCAGCAGCGCGCGTTCGGCGTGCTTGTAGTCGGTGATGTCGTTGTAGCTGGTGACGTAGCCGCCGCCGGGCAGTGCCTGGCCCCGCATTTCGATCACCTTGCCATCGCTGCGGGTGCGCTCGAACACATGCGGCGAACCGGCGCGCATGTAGCCGATGCGGCGGTTGATCTGCAGTTCGATATCGCCCTCACCCAGCTCACCACGCTCGGCGTTGTAGCGGATCAGATCGGCCACCGGACGACCCACGTAGAGCATGCCATCGGGGTAGCCGAACATGTCCTGGTAGCGGCGGTTCCAGGCGGTCAGGCGCATGTCCGGATCGACCACGCTGACCCCGGCGCTGATGTTTTCCAGGGTGGTCGACAGGATCTCGCGATTGAAGCGCAGCTCCTGTCCTGCTTCGTCCAGCACCGCCACTACTTCGCCCAGGTCCATGCCCGAGCCGCGCAGCAGGCTGGTCAGCAGCAGGCGTGCGGAGGCCGCACCGATCGACGCCGCCAGCAGGCGTTCGGTGAACTGCACCCAGGGCCGGTCAGCCGGTGCCGAGGACTGCAGCTCGCGCCCCAGCGACTGCGCCTGTTCGAAGAACGAGCGTCGCGCATGGCGCTCACCGACCACGCGCGAGGCCAGTGCCAGCAGATCGCCCACGTGCACGTGGCCCGGCCAACCACCCGCCACGGAAGGCCGCTCGGCATAGGGATCGAGGAAGGGCGCAGCGCGCAGGCGCTCATCCACGCCCGGGCGCCAACGCGCCGATACCAGCATCATCGTCGCCGCGTTGACCAGCAGCGACCAGAACGTGCCATGGGTCAGCGGGTCCCAGCCGGTCATGCCGAACAGCTGCTGAGGCCGCAGCCAATCGATGCCGAACGGACCATGCTGCACCCAGCCGGCATCCATCCAGCCGGCCATCGTCATCGCTGGCAGCAGCAGGGTGTACAGCCAGGTGGCGAAGCCGAGCAGCATGCCGGTCTCGACGCCACGACGGCTGGCGCCACGCCAGTACAAGCCACCGATCAGGCCCGGCGCGAACTGCGCTACTGCGGCGAAGGCCATCAATCCATAGGAGGCCAGGGTGCTGTCGTTGCTGCTGCTGCGGTAGTAGCTGTAGGCCATCAATGCCAGCAGCAGGATCGCCAGGCGGCGGATCCACAGCACGCGCGAGGCGACGTCGGCCGCCTCCTGGTGGTCACCACTGCGCCGCAGCAGCACCGGCATCACCAGGTCGTTGCTGACCATCGTCGCCAACGCGATCGAGGACACGATGACCATGCCGGTGGCGGCAGAGAACCCGCCGATATAGGCGATCAGCGCCAGCGCGTTGCGACCCTCGGCCAGCGGCAACGCCAGCACCATCGAGTCGTCGGCCACGCCGCTTCCGGTACCGAACAGGCTGATGCCGGCCGTGGCGATCGGCAGCACCATCGCCGAGATCAGCACCAGGTAGCCGCCGAACATCCAGCGCGCGCGGCGCACGTCGCGCACGTCGCCGCACTCGACCACGGCCACGTGGAACTGGCGCGGCAGGCAGATGATGGCCAGGAAACTGAGCAGTGTCTGCGAGAGGAAGCCCACCGGTGGCAGCCCGGTGAACAACGTATGCACCGACTCCACCACCGCCTCGTTGCGGTCGCTGAGCCAGACATAGGCGAACACGCCCACCGCCACCATCGCCACCAGCTTGATCACCGATTCCAGCGCGATGGCCAGCATCATGCCGTGGTGGTGTTCGGTGGCATCCACTTGGCGGGTACCGAACAGGGTGGCGAACAGCGCCATCAGCAGTGCCACATACAGGGCCGGGTCGCTGAAGAATCCGGTCGGCCCGGTGTTGCCGGTCAGTACCTGCAGGCTCATCGCCACCGCTTTGTACTGCAGGGCGAGGTAGGGAATGATGCCGATCAGCGCGATGATCGCCACCAGCGCCGCCAGCCGCCGCGAGCGGCCGAAGCGCGAGGAAATGAAGTCGGCGATGGACACCACGTTCTGGCTGCGCGCGATCAGCGCCAGGCGCTCGATGATGCGCCAGCCGAACAACAGCAGCAGCAGCGGGCCGATGTAGATCGGCAGGTAGCCCACGCCGTTGCGCACGGCGGTACCGACTGCGCCGTAGAAGGTCCACGACGAGCAGTACACGGCCAGTGCCAGGCTGTAGACGACCGGTCGCAGCCACGGCCGGTCCGGGTACATCGGCCGACGGTCGCCCCACCACGCCACGCCGAACAGCAGCGCGGCATAGGCAACCGAGACCAGCAGCAGGATCCAGCTGGAGACCAAGCGCGTGTTTCCGTCGAAGGAACCCGCAGTGTAGGCCACGCGTGGCCGGGTGTACGGGCTGGGTGAAGGGCCACCACCCCCACCAAGGTGGGGGTCCACAATCATCAGGCACCCCCACCCAGGTGGGGGCCGGCAATCCGCGCTCGATCCGGCCTTATTCCGCCGGAACGCCCATTTCCTTCAGCAGCTCGGGCGCCGGGTAGACCTTGGCCAGCAGCCAGCGCAGGTAGCGCATGTCCACGTGCACGGCGCGCTTGTAGCGTGGGTCGAACCACCAGCTGGCACTGACCGACTCCCAGTTGCTGTCGAAGTTCAGGCCGATCAGTTCACCCTTGGCATTGAGCACCGGCGAGCCGGAGTTGCCGCCGGTGGTGTCCAGGTTGGTCAGGAAGTTGACCGTCTGGGTCTTCAGCGCCGGATCGGCGGTGCTGCCGAAGTCGCCCTTGGCAATCGCGGCCAGCAACGGCTTGGGTGCATCGAACGGATAGGCGTTGGTGTTCTTCTCGACGATGCCGGCCACGGTGGTCACCGGCGAGTACGTCACGCCATCACGCGGGTGCAGCGCCTCGACCTTGCCGTAGCTGATGCGCAGCGTGCGGTTGGCATCCGGGTACACCGCACGGCCCTGCTTGGCACGCCAGGCGAACAGCGCCTGCATGTAGGCCGGGCGCAGACGCAGCTGTTCGCCTTCGCGGGTCTTGCTCTCGTTCTCGATGCGCAGCTGCGCGGCCACCAGCGGGCCGGCCGCGGCGATGAGCGGGTCGGCGGCGAGCGCCTTGCCTTCGCGGGCAGCGGCGAAACGGGACAGACGCTGCGCTTCATCACCCAGCTGGGTGCCGGCGTACAGCGTGTCCAGTGCCTGCGCCAGCTGTGCCGGGGTGCGGCCGAACGCAGCGTCGAACTCGGCCACGCGCTGCGCATCCGGAAGCTGCTGGTATCGGGTCAGCAGGGTGGTCAGCAGTGCCTTCTCGACCTCGGGTGCATAGCGACGCTGCACCTGCTTCAGCACGCCCTCGATCATCGCCTGGTCGCGCTGCTGGTAGCCGGTCTCGCGCTGCGCGTCCGGCTTGGCCGATTCGATGCGCAGGCGTTCCAGCAGCAGCGCCGAGCGCAGCAGCTGGCTCTGGCCGGCCATCTGTTCCAGCAGCAGGTCGCGCTCGCCCACCGCCGCGCCCTGCGACAGGTTGGCCAGCAGCGCCTTGATGTCGCCCTGGTACTTGCGGTCGGTGGCGGCCAGCATCGCCTGCTCGTCGGCCGCACGCTGGGCCTTGGCGTCGCTGCGCAGCAGCCCTTCCAGCTCACCGGCGGCGCGCTTGCGGTTGTTCTTCAGCGACTGCAGCTGCGAGGCATAGCGGGTACGTGCCTGCGCATCCTTGGCACTGGCCGCTTCGATGGTGTCGATCATCTGCTGGAACACCGACACCCGGCGCGGCAGCACGGTATCGATCTGGCCCGCGAATTCGGCGGCGGTGCGATGGCGGTAGGTGATGCCCGGGTAACCGGCCAGCATCGCGTAGTCGCCCTCCTTCGGGCCTTCCACCGACATCTGCAGGTGCGCCGGTGCCTGGTAGGGCACGTTGTCCTTGCTGTAGGCGGCCGGCTTGCCGTCCTTGCCCACGTAGGCGCGCAGCAGGGTGAAGTCGCCGGTGTGGCGCGGCCACATGAAATTGTCGATCTCATCGCCGTAGTTGCCGATCGCACGCGGCGGCGCATAGACCAGGCGCACGTCGCTCAGTTCCAGCTGGGCGATGCGATAGAAGTCGGTGCCGTAATACATGTTGGCCACCGAGCAGCGCACGCTGCCGTCCTTCTCGCACTCGGCCACGATCTGCTTGCTGGCTGCATCCACCGCGTCGAAGTACGCGCGGCCGGTCTTGCCCTGGGCCTGCGCCAGCACCTGGTCGGTCACCTTGTCGAAGCCGACGGTGACCAGCACGCGGAAGTCCGGATTGGCCGGACGCTCGTCAGCGCGACCCTTGGCGATGAAGCCATCGTTGATGAAGTTGTGCTCGGGCGAGCTGTTGTACTGGATCACGCCCATCGCCACGTGGTGGTTGGTCAGCAGCAGGCCATCGGCCGACACGAACGAGCCGGTGCCACCGCCGGCACGCACGACCGCACTCAGCGGCGGCGCGGTCACGTTGGCCAGATCGGCCGGGTTGCCCTTGAAGCCGGCCGCCTGCAGCGGCTTGGCCAGCTCCGGCAGCTGGGTCGGCATCCACATGCCTTCATCGGCGTGGGCGCCAGCGGCGAGGGTCAGGCCCAGGGCCAGGGCGGTGGGGAGGGCTTTGCGTGGCGACATGAGGCAATCCGGTACGACAGAACAGCCCGGGACCATAGCCGCTGGGGCCGGATGGGGCAACGGCCGATGGTTGGGGGCACCGATGCTGGCTAGAATCAGGCACGGATACCAGGGAAGGACCGATGATCGCAGGAATCGATCTGGGCACCACGCATTCGCTGATCGGCGTGAAACGCGCCGATGGGGCAGTTCTGTGAACAGGCCCGCTACGCAAAGCTCGGCAGCGGAAATCCTGCGTGGCAAGCCGCAAGGAAATCACGACGCATGAATGATGAAGCCGCAGTGACGGGGCCATCTGCCGCCGAAGCGCTTGCCGACCGCATCGTCCGCCACGGGCAGCAGCACGATCCGGCAGATTTCGCAGCCTGGCTGCAGCAGTCCCCGGAACTGCAGGCACCCGCGGATGCCAGTGCGGTGAAGCTGGCAACCTGGCAACGGCTGATGAAGGGCACCACGCCGTTTCCGCAGGCGAACTTCGAACAGCTGGCCGACCGCTTCCAGTGGTATGACTGGGGCAGTATCCGCGAGTGCTACGACATGGCCGCCCTTGGCCGCAGCATGCACGTGTGCTGGTTGCTGGTGCCAGGCAACGAGGCCGCGCTCGCCCGTTACATGCATCGCGAGGATGCGCCGGTTTCGGTGGCACAGGCCCGCATTCGTGTCGGCCGGCTCAGTGGACCCTGGCACCCACTGCGCGCGCGCGTCCAAGCGCTGTCCGCGCGCACGCGGCGCGAGATGCGTGAAACGCTGCATTGCCTGGTCAGCTTGCCTGTCATGGCGCACGTGGCGCCCCCGCCCCCATTGCAGCGCCAGCAAGTCCTGTTCTGGGCGGCCGCATGCGACGCGCTGCATCGTTCCGTGCCGTCCCGCAGGCGCTTCACCTGGCGAACGGTGGCTCTGGCACTCCTTCTGGCGTGCGCCCTGCTGGCCACCATCGCCATCCTCCGCGGGGCGTCTTCCAGTTCCCTGGGCAATGCAGACAGTGATCGTTCAAACCTGCTGTCCCCACAAGAGGCAACCCCATGAGCAACTGGATGGAACTGCTGGAGCGCGCCAAGGCCACCGATCCGCAGCCTTTCGCGGTATATCTGCAGGGCCTGCGCAGCCAGTGGTCCCTGGACGAGCGCGATGAAGCCAGTACCTGGGTGCTGCAGGCGCTGCGCGCCCGGCAGGCCCCCATGAACCTGTCCGCAGCAGCGGCGCTTTACCAGGCCTTCGGCTGGGACGATGCGGGCTGTGGCCTGGCACCAGGTGAACTACGCGAGCTGGCCGAACACGCCTGGCAGGACTGGCTGCAGCTGCCCGCGCAGACCGACGTGCTGGCCCAGCAGATGGAGGCGCGTGGCGGACGCTGGACCAGCCACGATGACGCTGCCAGCCGCCTCAAGCAGCTACGCAAGCCGCATTCGCACCTGCGCAACCTGATGTCCGCGCTGCCGCTGCGCGTGCCGCGCCAGGCCGCAGCGTTGATGGACGTACTGGGCTGCCATGAGGACCGCCCTGTGCCGCCCGGCATCGATCCGGGCCAAGCCCGTTTCTGGGCCGGCGCCAGCGATGTCACCCGCCTCATTGCGGCACAGCTGTCATTGCTGCGTGCACTGCTGGCAAGCGTGGCACTGACGTTGGTGGCCTTCATCGCGTTGGCCACCACCCAGATCACCAGCATGCTGCTGCCCTACCAGTCGGAGGAGCAGCGCAGGGCGATCGTACTGGGCACGGCAGCGCTGGCGCCAGTGCTGGGCACTCTGCTGGCCATAGGCCTGCGGCATCTGTTCGTCTGGCAGAGCGCCCCTGAAGAACCGTCCCTGCCGCCTTCCGGGCTGCGTTGGCTGACCCTGCCGGTCGCCTGCGCAGCCATCGCAGTGGCCGGTACCGCCGTCTACCTGTGGGTGCCCTCGCCTTCGCTGTGGCTGGCACCGCTGTGCTGGCTGCTGGCCTGGACCGTGCTGACCACAGCGTGGATCCGCTACCAGCTGCGCCGGGGCAAGCCCGTCCGCATGGCATTGCCAGTGTCATTCCTGATGATGCTGTCCGTGCTCAGCGTGCTGCCGGCGTTGCTGGGTGCGCTGCTGCTGTGGAGCATGGACCTGTTCGGCCACCGCCAGCGGCTCCGCCGCAGCTGAAGAAGCCGGGGTCGGATCCCTTTCAAGGAAAGGGCGCCGACCCCGACCCGGTCATTTCTCCCGCCGCCAGTTCAACGAGCCACGGTTTTCCACCGTGCTCGATTCCACTTCCACGTCGAAGCCGCGGCGCAGCAGGTACTTCAGCGTGATCACCGAACCGGCACCGACCAGCGATACGCCGTAGCCCACGTACAACTTGGGCGAAATGTACTTGCCCACACCGATCACCGAGCCGCCCAGCGCGCGCGACTGGCTGACGCCGGCATCGTCCAGGCCCAGCTTGGCACCCAGCTGCGAAGCCAGCAGCCCACTGCCCGCCGACAGCGCGGCCGATGCGGCGTTCACCTGCTGGGTCTGGTCGCTGCTGGCACCGGTCAGGCTGCGCCCCAGCACCAGGTAACCCAGTGCTTCGGACTGCGACATCGCCGGATCGGACCAGACATCGGCGCGCGGTTGCTGCGCGCGCCCGGTCACGTCGATGCCGGCGGTGACATCACCGATCCGGCGCTCGGCGCGGATGTTGATGCGCGGGTCGGACACCGCGTTGTAGTTCCAGTTGAGGTTGCCGCGGGTGATGGTCAGGTCCTGGCCATAGGCCTTGTAGCGGCCACTGACTTCCAGGCCACCGTTGGCGGTCATCTCGCGGCCGGGCTTGGCCCAGACCTGCATCTTGCCGGTCAGCGCGCCCTTCAGGCCGAAGCCGCTCATCTTGACCTTGTCACCCAGGCTGACGGCCAGCTCCATGTCCAGCGGTGAGGTGCGCGACTCTTCCGGATCGGCCGGGTCCAGCACCACCACGTCCTCGGACACCGAGGTGCCACGGTCCAGGCGCTCCAGATCGATGTCGGCCTCGGGCACGTGCACCGTTCCGCGCAGCTCCATCGCGGCCTTGGCCAGGGTGAAGTCCAGGTTGGGATTGGCGATGATGCGCAGCTCGCTGGTGTTGGACAGCAGCACATTCTCGCCGTGGATCTTCAGCTGCAGCGGCTGTGCATCGCCGAACCAGGACAGGCCGCCGTCGACATACAGCGTGCCCTTGCCCGAATTGGCCTGTGCGGTGATCTTGGCCGACCCATCGGGCTGGGCGACGAAACTGCCCTTGCCCTGGTCGAAGGTCAGGCCCAGCGCCGGGAACTCGCCCTTGAAGTTGCTCAGCTGTGCATCACCGCCCAGCGACGGTTGGCCGCGCGTGCCACGCAGGCTCACGTGGCCTTCGATCAGGCCGGTCGGGCGCACCACGTCCGGCGAGAACAGTTCCAGCCAGTACAGGCGCGACATGTTGAGGTAGAGCTCGCCGTTGAGCGGTGCACTCGGCTCCCAACCGGTCTGCATCTTCGCATCGACGAAGCCGTTGCCCTGGAAGCCCATGCCCAGGTAGCCCTTGATGCTGGCCGGGGTCATGTCCAGCTTCAGCGAGAACTGGTCATAACGCACCAGCTCGCCACGGTTGGCATCGCCGACGCCGGTGTTGCGGTTCTCGCCGAGGCGTACACCACCTTCGGCCGAGCGCACTTCCACGTGCCCTTCCCACGCGTTGCCACGCGGACGGATCTGCGCGTCCAGGTTGAGTTCGCCACGCAGGTAGATGCGCCGGCCGGACTGCGGTGGCAACCACGGCTGCACCAGCGCCAGCGGCAACGCATCGCCGCGCACCACCAGGCCTTCGCGCGGCCAGTTGGCGTGCGCGCACAGGGCGCCGCCGGTCGCAGCGCCCAGGCAGGTTTCGCCCAGCGTGTAGGTGCTGCCGTTGATGGCGAATGCCGCGGGCGCACGCAGTGCCCACGCATCGCCCTTCACCGGTGCGATGCGCAGCGCGGCCAGTTCGCCACGCCATTGCTCGCTCTGCTGGCGCACGCTGCCCCGCAGTTCGATCGCGCCCAGTTCGTTGCGTGTCTGTGCGGCCAGGCGCAGGTTGGAGACACTGCCCTGCGCATCGATGTTCAAGCGTTCCAGCAGCATGCCGGCGTTGACCTGCTGGCCTTGAATCGCCAGCGTGCCACTGTCGCCACGCCACGGCAGCCGGCCCTTGATGCTCAGGCTTTCAGCGCCGTAACCGTCCCAGTTGAGATTGTTGCCGACCAGATCGGCGGTGATGTCCGGCGCATCGCGCGGGCCTTTCACCTGCACCTGGCCACGCAGGCCACCATCGGCGCCGGGCAGCAGATCGCTCAGCTGCAGCGGCTCGAAGCGCGCGTCGATGTCCAGGCGGTCGCCGACCTTGCCCGAGGCGGTCACCCGGCTGCTGCCGACGGCCAGTTTCAATTCACCCTGGCCCTGTTCACCCTGCAGGGCGAACTTGCCTTGGGCATCCACATTGCGCTGGCGCAGGATGCCCTTCAGCGACGGCAGGTCCACCGTGGCCTCCAGCGTGCCCGCAGTGCCCGGCGGCGCGTTGGCCGGCGGCGGCAACTGACGTCCCTTGGACGCGAGATTGCCGGACAGACGACCATCCCAACCCGGCGCGAAGTAGCCCGGGTCGAAATCCTTCAGCGTGGCCTTGGCATCCCAGTCCAGCTGCGGTGCCCAGGCCACCTTGCCTTCCACCTGCAGCTGACCACCCGGGGTCTGCGCCTGCAGTTCGCGGATCTCAGCGGCCTGATCGTTGCCACGCACATCGAAGCGCAGCTGCGCCTTCTGCTTTTCGCGCTCGACATCGGCACGGCCGATCGCCGCCCACGCCTTCAACGTGCCGGCCAGGCCGAAGCGTGCTTCCTTCAGTGTCACCGGCACCGGTGAACTGCCGGCAGTGTTCGGGTCCGGCGCCGGCACCCAGGTCAGGTCCTGCGCGATCACCGAGAAATTCAGCTTCTGCTGGTCTTCTTCGCTGAAATCAGCGGTACCTTCCAGGCGCGCTTCGCCGCCCAGGCCCTTGACCACCAGCGGCGAGACCTTCAGCACCTGGTCCTGCAGCGAAACCACCGACGGCGCCAGCTCCAGTTCCTGCTCACCCTGCTTCACCCGGCCATGCAGGTTGGCGTTGCCGCCCTTGCCGGAGGCGGTGAAGTCCAATGCCAGCGGTGCGATGGCCGAGCTGGCCAATGCCGGCGACAACAGCGCCACGTCCAGCTCGTCGCTGCGTACGGTCGCGTTCCAGGTCGGATCGGTGCGGCCATCGAACACCAACATCGCGTGCAGCGGCTTCGGCGCGCGACCGGCCAACGCCACTTCCATATGCGCCAGATCACCGCGCGCGACCAGGCCGACCGTGGCCGCAGTCCGACCGCGCGGTGCCGGCAGCACTGCAGTGACGGTAACGTCGGTGTCGTAATCCTTGGCCGGGATGTAGCGGCCCTGGGCAGTGAAATTGCCCATGTCGCTGTCCACGACCAGCTTGCGCGCCTGGAACTCGCCATTGGCGATCTCGATGCCACCGCGCACGCGGCTGATGTCGATCACCGGCTCGTTGGCCTGGCTGATGCGGAAACTGTCGATGGCGATCACATCGGCCTGGATCGCCAGCGGCATCTCGATCTGCGGCAGCGAATCCGGCCACGACGGCAGCTTGAACGGCTCATCGCTCTTGGCCAGGTTGAGCGTGGCGTTGGTCAGTTCCAGCTTGTCCAGCAGCAGCTTGCGGCCCAGCAGCGGGCGCAGGTCCGGCTCCAGGTGCGCGCGCTCGGCGTGGAAATGGATGTCGTCGTAGCGGAAGTCGACGTTGTAGAGGGTCAGCGGCCCGGCCACCGGGCCGTCGACCTTGTCCCAGGTGAAGCTGGCACCCACCGGCAGGCGCGCCACCACCTGCGCCAGCAGCACGTCGCGGCCGGCCACCGTCTGCAGCAGCCAGTACACGGCCAGCAGGGCGACCAGCACCAGGCCGACCACGCCCGCGCCGGACCATGCCCAGAAGCGGCGACGACGGTAGAAGCGCACGCGCCGCGGCGGCGTGTTCGGCGACGGAGTCGGTGCGGGCGTGCTCACAGGTCCGCTCCGATGTTGAGGTACAGCTGGAACTGCGAATCAGGGTTGTTCAGGCCATGCGCGATATCGACCCGCACCGGGCCCACCGGCGATTTCCAGCGCACGCCGAAGCCGACGCCGGTATGCAGGTCGATGTTGGTATCGAAGGCGCTGCCGGTATCGACGAACACCGCTGCACCCCACGGACCGCCATTGAAGTAGTGCTCGTATTCGGCCGAGCCGACCACCAGGTGCTTGGCACCCAGCGCGTACTTGTCCGGTTTCGGCGTGCGCGGGCCGACCTCACGGTAGGCATAGCCGCGGATGCTGCGGTCGCCACCGGCGAAGTAGCGCAGGCTGGGCGGCATCGCTACCAGATCGCTGGTCCAGGTGGTGCCGCCTTCGCCGCGCAGGATCAGGCGATTGGTCGGCCCCACCGGGATGTACCAGCGCAGCACGGCATTGGCCTGCACGAAGCTGGTGTCCGATCCGACGCCTTCGACGCCGGCACGCACCGTCGCCGTGCCACTGATGCCGCTGCGCGGGAACAGCTCGTCGTCCACCTTCACGTAGTCGGCCACGATCTGCGGGTAGACCAGCGTGGACGTGTTGTAGACCGCATCGGTGAACTCGGTGCCCGAGGCATAGCGCCAGCGCTCGCGCAGCGCGTTGATCGAGGCGATGGCGGTCCAGTTCTCGTTGATCTCGCCGCTGCGGCTGGCGATCAGCTTGAAGTTGCGCAGATCGATGTAGTCGGTCTGCTCGTCATAGGCACTGGCCGCGAAGGTGTACCAGCCATCCAGCCAGTTGAACGCCGGAATGCGGTAGCTGGTGATCAGGCTCTTGCGCTTCTGCGCATAGTCCAGCTGGGTGTTCATCTTGTGGCCGCGGCTGTTCAGGAAGCGCCGTTCAAGGCCACCGCGCACACCGGCGCCACTTTCGCTGCCGTAGCTCAGACCGTAGGAATAGATGCTGCGCTTGGCCCGCGTCAGCTTCACATCAACCGGCACCTCGCCGTTTTCATCGGCCTGGTCCGGGCGCGGCTGGATGTCGATCACGCTGAAGTAATCGAGCTTGGTCAGCGACTCGCGCAGGCGGTCCAGCTTGCCTTCGTGGAAATAGCTGCCCTGGTCCCAGTACACCAGCGGGTCGAACAGCTTGTCGTCGAAGTAATTCTGCTCGAAGGTCACCGGGCCCATGTTGTAGCGGCGGCCGCTGTCCCAGGTCAGGTCGATGTCGGCAGCGTTGTCCGCGCGGGTGATCTGCACCTGGCGCTGGGTGTAGTCGGCGTCGAAGTAGCCACGCTCGGCCAGGCGCCGGGTCACGGTGATCTTGCTGGCTTCGTACTGGGTATGTTCGAAGCGCTGGCCCTTGCGGGGCTTGAATGCGGTCAGGTCGTCCTGCAGGTACTGGTCGTACATCGCCGGACCGGTGATGTCGATATGCTCGCGGCGCACCAGCACCGGCGGGCCCTTGTCGACATGGATCAGCACGGTGACGTGCTCGTCCTGCCGCGGCGCCTCGACCTTGATCACCGGGTTGTAGTACCCGAACGGCTCCAGCGCCTGGCGGGTCTGCCGCTCGGCCTGCGACAGCAGGTATTCCAGGCGCGACTCGCCCTGCTCCTTGCCGATCGTGTCGAACAACGACAGCGATTCCTGGATGTTCTCGATGATCGCGGCGTCGTCGCCCTTGTCCAATCCCTTGATGTCCACCTTGTCGATGGTGCCGCGCGCATGGGCCACGGACGTGGCGCAAAGCGAGAGGACCATCAGCGGCAGGGCGTATTTCGTTGGCTGCATGCGGCACAGCATACCGACCGAAGGTGACGATGCGAAATGCATCACGTGTTTCGGGATCGGTTGTTAAGTGGCGGTCAAAATACGCGCCTTTGTGGCGATCATCGCGAGCGGATGCGGAAATGCCGGCACCGTGTGCGATGCCGGCGATGATCCCGATGGACAGCGCCGGGTAGTGCCGGCCGCTGGCCGGCAACGCCACGTTCGTGCCATGAATCGCCGTGTTGCCGGCCAGCGGCCGGCACTACCGGAAATCCACACCATGCGTGACGGTTGCCCAGTAGATCCACGCCATGCGTGGATGGGCTACCGATCAGCTCGACAGATGCTCGATCGCCGCGACCTTGCCCAGGCGTTCACCCAGCATCGTCAACAGCGCCAGGCGGTTGCCGCGCAGTGCCGGATCCTCGGCATTGACCATCACCCCGTCGAAGAACGCATCGACCTGCGGACGCAGGCGCGCCAGGCGCGCCAGCACGGCCACGTAGTCCTTCTGGTGCAGGCTGGCGCCGGTGTCGTCGATGGCTGCAGTCACGGCTTCCGCCAGCGCGCGCTCGGCATCTTCCTGCAGCAGGGCCGCATCGATCTGGCCCGGAATATCGCCGTCGGCCTTGCGCAGGATGTTGCGGATGCGCTTGTTGGCCGCGGCCAGCGCCTCGGCTTCCGGCAGCGCGGCGAAGATCCCGATCGCGTCCAGGCGGCGGTCGAAGTCGTACAGCGAGACCGGCTTCAGCTCGGCCACCGCATTGAAGTGGCTGGCCGGCACGCCCTTGTCGCTGTAATAGCCCTTCAGGCGATCGAGGATGAAGTCGTACAGCTCAGCCACGTCAGCCTGCACGTTGCGCACGGCCAGCCCGGCATTGGCGCTGGTCAGCAGCGCGCGCAGGTCCAGCTCGAAGCCGCTTTCGATGATCGTGCGGGCCAGGCCCAGCGCGTTGCGGCGCAGGGCGAACGGGTCCTTGTTGCCGGTCGGCTTCAGGCCCGCGGCGAAACCGCCGGCCAGGGTGTCCACTCGCTCGGCGATCGCCAGCACCTTGCCCAGCGGCGACAACGCGATGTCGTCACCACCGAAGCGCGGCTGGTAGGCCTCGTCGATGGCCAGTGCCACCTCCGGCGACTCGCCACCGACCACCGCGTAGTGGCGGCCGGCAATGCCCTGCAGTTCCGGGAATTCATTGACCATGCGCGACTGCAGGTCGTTCTTGGCCAGCTGCGCGGCACGCTTGGCCAGCACCGGGTCGGCCCCCACCTGCGCGGCGATCACCTCGGCCAGCGCCGCCACGCGCGCGACCTTGTCGGCCACGCTGCCCAGTTTGGCCTGGTAGGTCACCGTCTTCAGGCCCTCGCCCATCGCCTGCAGGCCCTGCTTCAGGTCTTCGTCGAAGAAGAACTTGGCATCGGCGAAGCGCGGGCGGATCACCCGCTCGTAGCCCTTGGCCACTTCGGCCACGTCCTTGGACTCGATGTTGGCGATGCCGATGAACTTCTCGGTCAGCTTGCCGCCGTCATCCAGTACCGGGAAGAACTTCTGGTTGATCTCCATCGTCTCGATCAACGCTTCCTGCGGTACCGCCAGGAACGCGCGCTCGAAGCTGCACAGCACCGCCGAGGGCCACTCGACCAGGTTCACCACCTGCTCCAGGTTGTCCTCGGTGATGCGTGCGCTGCCACCGGCGGTGGCTGCAGCGGCTTCAACCTCGGCGACGATGCGCTGGCGGCGCTCGGCCGGATCGACCAGCACGAAGGCGGCGCGCAGCGATTCCACATAGTCCTGCGGCTGGGTCAGCCACACGGTCTTGTCGTGCAGGAAGCGGTGGCCGCGGCTCATGCGGTCGGCCTTCAGGCCGAACAGTTCGGCCTCGACCACCTCACCGCCGTGCAGCAGCACCAGCCAGTGCACCGGGCGGGCGAAGCCCCAGCTGTGGTCGCCCCAGCGCATCGGCTTGGGGATGGGCATGCCGGCAATGGCCTCGCGCAGGATCTCCGGCAGCAGCGCAGCGGTGCGCGCGCCCGGGGTCACCGCGCGGTGCACGAAGCGCTCACCCTTGTTGTCGCTGGTCTTCTCCAGCGCGGTCCAGTCGATCCCGGCCTTGGCCGCGAAACCCTGCAGCGCCTTGGTCGGCTGGCCTTCGGCATCCAGCGCGATGTTCAGGTACGGGCCCAGCACTTCGCTGTGCTGTTCCGGCTGTTCCAAGCCAACGCCCGGCAGCAGCACGGCCAGGCGGCGCGGGGTCGACAGCGGGCGTGCATCGCCCAGTTCCAGTTCGACGCCGCGCTTGCGCAGGCCGTCGACGACACCGTCGAAGAAGGCCTGGGCCAAGCCCGGCAGCGCCTTGACCGGCAACTCTTCGGTGCCCAGTTCAATCAGCAGGGGAGACAAGTGGCTCATCGGTTCGATCCTGTGGTGGGGGCGCAGCGCGCGACGCGGCCGGCGCCCCTGGGGTAGTAGGTGAAACGCGTGATGGGAGAACGGGCCGTCAGGCCTTCTTCGCGCCCGGGAAGCCCAGCTTCTCGCGCTGCTCGTAGTAGGCCTTGGCCACCGCCTGCGCCAGCGCGCGCACGCGCAGGATGTAGCGCTGGCGTTCGGTCACGCTGATCGCCCGGCGCGCATCCAGCAGGTTGAAGGTGTGGCTGGCCTTCATCACCTGCTCGTAGGCGGGCAGCGGCAGGTTCACGTCCACCAGCTTCTGCGCCTCACGCTCGCAGGCGTCGAAGCGGTGGAACATTTCTTCCACGTCGGCGTATTCGAAGTTGTAGGTGCTCTGCTCCACCTCGTTCTGGTGGTAGACATCGCCGTAGGTCACCGGCTGCCCGTCCGGGCCGTAGGTCCACACCAGGTCGTAGACGTTGTCGCAGTTCTGCAGGTACATGCACAGGCGCTCGAGACCGTAGGTGATCTCGCCCAGCACCGGCCGGCACTCCAGGCCGCCAGCCTGCTGGAAGTAGGTGAACTGGGTCACCTCCATGCCGTTGAGCCAGACTTCCCAGCCCAGGCCCCAGGCGCCCAGCGTCGGCGATTCCCAGTTGTCCTCGACAAAGCGCAGGTCGTGCACCAGCGGATCGATGCCCACCGCCTTCAGCGAATCCAGGTACAGCTGCTGGATGTTGTCCGGCGCCGGCTTCATCGCCACCTGGTACTGGTAGTAGCGCTGCAGGCGGTTCGGGTTCTCGCCGTAACGGCCATCGGTCGGGCGCCGCGAGGGCTGCACGTAGGCCGCGTTCCAGGTTTCCGGACCGATCGCACGCAGGAAGGTGGCCGGGTGGAACGTACCGGCGCCCACCTCCAGGTCGAGCGGCTGGATGAGCACGCAGCCCTGCTGGGCCCAGAACTGGTTCAGGGTCTGGATCAGGCCCTGGAAGGTGATCGGAACGGTCGGGGTCGCGGACATGCGGACGAGTCTTGGCCGGCAAAGGGGTGCGCTAGTATAACGGCCGACCTGCGGGGCATTCCGTACCCGGAAGGAGCAGGTAGATGGAACATCGGCTGCCCACGGGCACGCCCGGCGAGCCTGGTGCGGTGCCGTTGCCGCCCGGTCGCCTGCAGTTCGAACAGGTTGCGGCGGCCCTGCTGGCCGATGGCGTGGTGGCTGCGCACGAGCGCGAGCGCATCCATTTTTCCGCGCAGGGCGCCCGCAATGCCAGTGAAGTACATCCGCTGGTGCTGCTGTCCAACCTCAAGCTGGCCGCCAGCGACGGCGGCGACCTCAATCTGGAACGCCTTACCGAGTGGCTGGCCCAGCGCACCGGCAGCCGCTACCTGCGCATCGATCCAACCCGGGTCGACGTCGCCTCGGTCACCGCCGTGGCCTCGCACGCCTATGCGCGCCGGCATCGCTTCCTGCCGCTGGCGGTGGATGGCGAGCGCGTACTGGTGGCCACCAGCGAGCCGCTGGCACAGGAATGGCTGCGCGACCTGCAGCACCTGACCCGCCTGCGCATCGAGCTGGCGGTGGTCAATCCGCTCGACCTGCACCGTTACACCATGGAGTTCTTCGGCGTCACCCGCTCGGTACGCGGTGCCCGTGGCGACGTGCGTGGCGAGGCCAACACCACCCTGCCCAGCTTCGAGCAGCTGGTCGAACTGGGCCGCACCGGCGACGTCAATGCCGACGACCAGCACATCGTGCACATCGTCGACTGGCTGCTGCAGTACGCCTACGAACAGCGCGCGTCGGATATCCACCTGGAGCCACGCCGCGAAATGGGCCGCATGCGCTTCCGCATCGACGGCGTGCTGCACAAGGTGTTCGAAGTGCCGCCTGCGGTGATGACCGCCGTGGTCAGCCGCATCAAGGTGCTCGGGCGCATGGACCTGGCCGAGCGCCGACGCCCGCAGGATGGCCGCATCAAGACCCGCTCGCCCGGCGGCCGGGAAGTGGAAATGCGCCTGTCGACCATGCCGACCGCCTTCGGCGAGAAGTGCGTGATGCGCATCTTCGACCCGGAAGCGGCCTTCAAGAGCATCGACCAGCTCGGCTTCAGCCCGCAGGAAGCAGCGGGCTGGACCGCCCTGGTCGAGCGTCCGCACGGCATCGTGCTGGTCACCGGCCCGACCGGTTCGGGCAAGACCACCACCCTGTATTCCACCCTGAAGCGGCTGGCCACGCCGGACGTCAACGTGTGCACGGTGGAAGACCCGATCGAGATGATCGCGCCGGAATTCAACCAGATGCAGGTGCAGACCAACATCGACCTGGACTTCGCCAGCGGTGTGCGCACCCTGCTGCGGCAGGACCCGGACATCATCATGATCGGCGAAATCCGCGACCTGGAAACCGCGCAGATGGCGGTGCAGGCCTCGCTGACCGGCCACCTGGTGCTGTCCACCCTGCACACCAACGATGCGCCCTCGGCCATCACCCGCCTGCTCGACCTGGGCGTGCCACATTACCTGCTGTCATCCACCGTCAACGGCATCCTCGCCCAACGCCTGGTGCGCACCCTGTGCCCGCACTGCAAGCAGCCGCACACCCTCGGCAGGGCCGATTGGGCGGTGTTGGCTGATAGCGAAGCTGCATATCCAGATGCCGCCACGCCCTGTCGGCCGGTCGGTTGCCTGGAGTGCCGGCGCACCGGATTCCTCGGCCGCATCGGCCTGTATGAGCTGCTGCCATTGGGCTCGCGCCTGCGCGGGCTGATCCGTGCGGACATGGATCTGGCCGGTTTCAACCGTGCCGCGCGTGCTGAAGGCGTGCGAACCCTGCGCCAGGCCGGGCTTGAAAAGGTGGCACAGGGGCTGACTACAATCGAGGAAGTCCTGTCAGTACTGCCTCCCCCGGATGAATCCAGCGCCCTTCCTGATCCTTGAAACCGGCCGCCCCGTGCCGTCGCTGCGCCGTTACGGGCGCTTTCCGCACTGGATCCGGGTGGCCGCTGGCCTGGAAGAACACGAGACCGTCGTGGTCGACGTCGAGCATGGCGCCGACCTGCCCGATCCGCGCGACTTCGCCGGCGTGCTGGTGACCGGCTCGGCCGCGTTCGTCACCGACCATGCCGAATGGAGCGAACGCAGTGCCGCCTGGTTGCGGCAGACCGCGCACGACGACGTGCCGGTGTTCGGCATCTGCTACGGCCACCAGCTGCTGGCCCACGCGCTGGGCGGCGAAGTGGCCTACAACCCCGCCGGGCGCGAATCGGGAACGATTGAACTGGCACTGGACCCGCAGGCCGCGCAGGACCCCTTGTTCCAGGGCCTGCCGAGCCACTTCGCGGCCCATGCCACCCATCTGCAGACCGTGCTGCGCGTACCCGAGGGTGCCGCCGTGCTGGCGCGCTCGCCGCTGGATGGCTGCCATGCCTTCCGCTGGGGCCGCCAGGCCTGGGGCGTGCAGTTCCATCCGGAATTTGCCACCCACCACATGCGTGGCTACGTGCGCGCACGCGCTGACTGCATCGGCCGGCACGGGGGATGTGCGCGCAGCATCGAGCGCGCGGTCAGCGCCGCCCCGCTGGCCCGGCAGCTGTTGCGGCGCTTTGTCCGCCAGGCCCGGCTGTCTTCAGCCCAGCCGGTGGCAAAACAGGGATAATCGGCGGCACGGGCACACCGCCCGGCCCCTCCTGTCCCTCCCGGATGTCCATGAAAGAGATTCGCAAGCTGCCAGCCTCGGCGGGCGCCCAGTGGTTGCTGGATACGTTCTCGCTGTATCGGCGTGCGCCGCTGCAGCTGGCGCGGATCGGCCTGACCTGGCTGCTGGTGAACTGGGTGGTCACCCTGCTGGGGACGATGCTGCCCGGCACCGCCGGCCTTGCCCTGCAGATGATGACGCTGGTGATTTCACCGGTGATGTTCGGCGGCATGCTGTACGCCATGGGTGAGATCGACCAGGGCCGTCCCGGCCTGGCCACCCACCTGCTGCAGCCGATCCGCGACCGCCGTGTCAGCCACCTGCTGGTGCCGCTGGCGATCCAGGTGCTGGCCGTGCTGCTGCTCGGCGCACTGCTGTACCTGATGATCGGCCGCGAGGGCTTCACCGCCTTCAGCGACACCATGACCAAGATGCAGGAACTCGGCCGCAGCGGGCAGCAGATCAGCCCGGAAACCGCCGCCGAACTGGTCGCCAACCTGCCGGCGCAGCGCATCGCGCTGTGGATGCTGCTGGTGTTCTGCACCGCCGTGGCGCTGACCCTGGCGATGTTCACCCAGCCGGCACTGGTGGTGTTCGACCGCCAGAGCGGCATGCATGCGCTGCGCCTGAGTCTGCAGGGCTGCATCGAGAACATCGGCGCCACCGCCGTGTTCACCGTGCTCGGCCTGATCGCCGCGTTCTGCGTCTATGTGCTGTTCGTGATCGTGGTCCAGCTCGGCATGCTGATCGGCGGCCCATTGGCGGCGGCATTCATCGCGCAGCTGGTGTTCACCACGGTGCTGATGCCGCTGTATGTCGGCGCGGTCTATGCGGCCTGGAAGCAGATGTTCGTGCATCGCGGCAGCCGCGGCGCACCGCCGGTGCCGCAGTCGCCGCCTGCCAACGACGTCTTCCACGCCTGAGCAGGCGCTCAACGGTAGCGCCGGGCCATGCCCGGCGGATGGATATCACCTCGCCCCACGAACGCCGGGCATGGCCGGCGCCATCCGGAATCAGGCTGCGGGCTTCTTGACCACCGAAGACGGCACCAGCCAGCGCGCGGCGTGGATGCCCAGCTCGTACAGCAGGCACATCGGGATCGCCAGCATCAGCTGCGACACCACATCCGGCGGGGTCAGGATCGCAGCGAGCACGAAGATGCCGACGATCGCGTAGCCGCGCCCTTCCTTGAACTGCTGCGGCGTGATCCAGCCCAGCAGCACCAGGATCACCATCGCCACCGGCAATTCGAAGCTGCCGCCGAAGGCGAAGAAGATCGCCAGCACGAAATCCAGGTAGGCATTCGCATCCGGCGTGATCGCGATCACTTCCGGGCTGAAGGTGGTGAGGAAGTGGAAGACCGCCGGCAGCACCAGGAAATAGGCGAAGGCGCAGCCGGTATAGAACAGCAGCACCGACGAGACCAGCAGCGGCATCGCCAGGCGCTTCTCGCGTGCATACAGGCCAGGCGCAACGAAGGCCCACAGCTGGTACAGCAGCCACGGCACGGCCACGAACAAGGCCACGAAGAACGTCAGCTTCAACGGCGCGAAGAAGGCGCCGGCCGGATTGGTCGCGATCATCGTCTGCCCGTTGGGCAACTGCGAGATCAGCGGCTCGGCCAATGCGTTGTAGAGCTTCTGGGTGAATGGCAGCAGGCCCAGCAGAACCACGCCCAGGCCCAGCAGCGCACGCACCAGGCGCGCGCGCAGTTCAACCAGGTGTTCCACCAGCGAACTTTCGCCGAAGTCGTGTTCGCTCATGACGGGCGCTCCGTGCGGGCGGGTGTTTCGGCCGCGGCATCAGCATCGGTATCGCCCGCAGGTTCGACGGTGATGGGCGCATTGGCAGCACCTTCCGCCGAAGCCACCACCGGCCCGGTCGCCTCCACCAGATGTGGGGGCTGTTCGGCCGGGGCGGGTGCACGCACCTGCTGCGCCAGCGTGTCGCTGTGCTGTTGCATCTGCTCGGCCTCGCGGCGCACGGCTTCACCGCTGGCACGCAGCTGGTTCTCGGTGTCCTGCATGCCCTGGCGCACGTCCTGCATCTGCCGCTTGATGTCTTCGGCCTGCAGTTCGCGTTCCAGTTCCTGCTTGACCGAATCCCATTGATTACGCGCGCGGCGCACCCACAGCCCGGCGAAGCGGGCCGCCTTGGGCAGGCGCTCAGGTCCGAGCACCACCAAGGCGACAACCGCGATCACCAGCAGTTCGCTGAAGCCGATATCAAACACCGCAACCGCTCCGGATCAACGCGCGTTGCGGTCGTGCTCGTCCTGCGCGGTGCGCGCGGCGTCCTGGCTGCGCGACTCGTCGCCCAACTGTGCGTTCGGCTTGTCTTCGTCGTGCATGCCCTTCTTGAATTCCTTGACCGCCGAGCCGAGATCCTTGGCACCACTGGTCAGGCGCTTGGTGCCGAACACCAGCAGGACGATGACGAGCACGACCAACCAATGCCAGATGCTGAAACTGCCCATAAGTCGCTCGTTACGTTAGTGATCAGATTGCCGAGCATAGCGCACCGGCTGTAAGCCGGCGCGCGTGACGAAAGTCAGTTGTTGCCCAGCGTTTCAGTGCGGATTTCACCGTCATTGACCGGCTGGAAACCCTGCTGGGCCGGCGGCGGGGTCTGCGGCACGGCCTGCAGCGGCGCCGTGGTCGCTTCAACCGGTGCCGCAGGTGCTGCCTGAACAGGCGCCGGGGGGGGCGCTGCAGCGGCGGCCGGACGCGGTGCGTCATTGCCACCGTTGCGGTTGTTGCGCGCCGCGTAGGTCGCCTCTTCCAGGCGATCACGGAAAGCGACCACATCCATTGACGGCGAGCCAGCCGCGCGTCCCTCGAAGATCATCCGCGGCGTGGTGTTGCTGCCGTAGGCGTCGAGATTGGCGGCATCGTCGATCTGCAGGATCGCACCATCCAAGGCAACGCCTGCGAACAGGCCACGGGCGCGCGACCACGACCAGATCTCAGCCTTCAACTGGCCATCGGTGGCGGCGGCGGCATTGCGGCCCACCGGACCGGCGGCCACACCGGCATCGGCGCCGAGGGTGAACTTGCCGTTGACGAGGTTGTCCAGGCTGCGGTCGTTGCGGAACACCAGCACCACGTCGGAGGACTGCACACCGGCCTGGAAGCCGATGCTGCCGCCGGTGAGCTTGATGAATACCGGGTTGGACCACGCACCGTTGGGCATGCGCACCGACATCAGGCCGTGGCCACGGCGTCCGCCGATCACCAGACCGGCCTTGATCGTGTCGGGAATGACGATGACCGCGCGGCCTTCGTCGAGCAATTTGTCCGGAATGCCCTGTTCAGGGATTCCCTGGATTTCAGCCAGTACACGCACCGCGTTGCGGGCGCGCTGGTCTTCCTGCGGTCCGGCCATGGCCTGGCTGGACAGCAGGCTGGCGGCGATCAGCAGGGCTTGGATCGGGCGACGCATGGCAGGCTCCAGAAGTCAGTCCATAGGAAGATATAGCAAGTGACTGAAATTAGTAGTGTTGTGATGAATCCCCAATGAGCGTTGCCTGCGCACATTGGCCTCAGCAATGACATCGATGCGAAGCCTGCATGCCGACGTGACGATGGAATCGGCGACAATAGCGCCCATGCTCGACGCACCCGATACCGCCGTATTGGCGGTCAACCTAGGCACGCCCGAGACGCCGACGGCTCCCGCTGTTCGTCGTTACCTGGCCGAATTCCTGTCCGACCCGCGCGTGGTCGCCCTACCGGCACTGCTGTGGCAGCCCCTGCTGCGCGGCCTGATCCTGCCGCTGCGCAGTGGCCGTTCGGCCGCCAAGTACGCCCAGGTGTGGCTGCCGGAAGGCTCGCCGCTGATGGTCCACACCCGCCAGTTGGCGCAGGCCATGCAGGCATTGCTGCCGACGCTGCGCGTACGCCACGCGATGCGCTACGGCGAACCTGCGCTGACCGCCGAACTGGATCGGCTGGCCGCCGAGGGCGTGCGCCGCATCGTGGTATTGCCGCTGTATCCGCAGTATTCGACCACCACCACCGCCTCGGTCGAAGACCGCGTGGATGCCTGGCAGCGCAGGAACCCGCAGGTCACCGTCAGTCTGGTGCAGGACTATTCGATCGATCCCGACTGGGTTGCCGCCGTCGCCGGCTCGATCCAGCGCTATTGGCAGCAGCAGGGTCGCGGCCAGAAGCTGATGTTCTCCTTCCATGGCATTCCACAACGCCTTGCCGATGCCGGCGATCCCTATCCGCAGCGCTGCGAGGCCAGTGCACGCGCGATCGCCGCGGCGCTGGGCCTGGGCGCAGACGAGTGGCAGCTGGGTTACCAGTCGCGCTTCGGCCGCGAACGCTGGCTGCAGCCCTACGCGGAACCCAGCCTGTGGGAGCTGGCCGAAGCGGGCGTGAAACAGATCGATGTGGTCTGCCCCGGGTTTGCCACCGACTGCCTGGAAACACTGGAAGAAGTCGCCATGGGCTTCACCGAAACGCTGGCCGAGCGCGGCGCGCAGATGCGTTACATCCCCTGCCTCAACGCCGAGCCGGAACACGCCCGCGCATTGGCTCGGCTGGCCGTGGCCTCGCTGGCATGACCCTGCAGCCGTTTGAACTGCAGGTCGCAGGCGTCCGCGTTGCCGGCCTGCGCCGTGCGGGCGACGGACCGCGCGTGCTGGCCCTGCACGGCTGGCTCGACAACGCGGCCAGCTTCGTACCGCTGGCGCCGCATCTGCCACAACTGGATCTGGTGGCGATCGACCTGCCCGGACACGGCCACAGCGCACATCTGCCCACTGGTGCGGTGTACACCACGCCGGCGGCGATCACCCATGTGCTCGATGTCGCCGACGCGCTGGGCTGGGACCGGTTCACCCTGATGGGCCATTCGATGGGTGCCGGCATCGCCAGCCTCACCGCAGCGGTCAGTGATCGCATCGAACGCCTGGTCGCCATCGAGGCGCTCGGCGGCCTGCGCGGACCGGAAGAAGACACCGCCAACCGTCTGCGCGAACACGTCGATGCCACCCGTGCACTCGCACGCAAGCAGCTGCGCGTGTTCCCCGATCTGGCCGCACCGATCCGGGCGCGGATGATGACCAACCAGCTCAGCGAAGGCTGCGCACGCCTGCTGGTCGAACGCGGTGTCGAGCCGGTCGAAGGCGGCTATCGTTGGTGCAGCGATCCGCGCCTGATGCTGCCCACTGCGATCCGTCTCAGCGAAGGCCAGATCGACAACCTGCTGCAGGCCATCAGCTGCCCGACCCAGGTGATCTACGCCACGCCTGCGCAGTCGTACTATCCCGAGCCGATGCGCAGTGAGCGCCTGCAGCACCTGCGTGATGGCCGCCTGGCGGTATTCCCCGGCAACCATCATCTGCACATGGAACACCCGGCACAGGTTGCCGCGGTCATCGATGCATTCCTGAGCGGAAACAGCAACGCGCGCTGACCATCGTCGGCTGCGCGTACTTCACTCTGCGCCAGTGCGGCCGATAGAACGGTAGTGGGCCCCTGCGCCCACAGCACGCAGGCCCTTTGTGCCTGCGGCTCGTTCCTGGTTCTGCAAGGAAGACCGCATGTCCCGTCTGCTGCACCGTCATCCACAGGATGTGGTCACGGTGTCTGTCCTCCGCGTCGCAGCCTGCGCCGCATTCCCCGAATTTCCCGACCCTGCCGTCGTTGCGCTAATCCGCGCAGCGCGTTGCATGGCCGCTGCCGTCCGTTGATCCAGGAGTTGCCGATGTCCATTGCGTCCTCCCGCCCGCCCGACCAGGGCCATGTCCCTTATCTGCAACAGCTGGCACAGCGGGGCGATCGTCGCCTGCTGCTGGGCAGCGTGGTATTTGCGTTGATCGGCCTTGTGCTGGCTCTGTGCGGCACTTCGCTGCCCGCTGCGAGCGCCGTTGCCGTCGCGGTGCTGCCAGCCGCCTGGCTGGGCTTGCGCCAAGCCGGCCACGCCATCGCGCGCAACGGTCTGGCGGTACTGCTGTCACTGCAGTTGGGCCTGCTCTGCCATATCGGCGGATTGAATGCCGCGTTGCCGATCGCGCTGCTGCTGGGCGTGCTGCTCACCCAGCGTGACCGCCTGCCGTTGTGGCTGGCCGGCGCCATCGGCGTCATTGCAGTACTGGCACCGTTGCTTGAAGGAGCGGCCGTCCTGCCGCCGCTGTTGAACGCCACTGCCCTGGCGGTGCTGACGCTGGTTCTGGGCCAGACCGCCGCGCGCCTGCGCCAACAGAGTGAAGCGCTGGGGCACGGACCGCACCGCCTGGCCGCACTGGCACGCGCCATCGCCACGTGCGCCGACCTCGGTGCACACAGCGATGCACGCAGCTACGCACCCGGTTCACTGGCCCACGCGTTGGCCGATACCGCACGTCACGTGCAGGCGCAGCGTGGCCGCGAAGCCGAGGCGCACGCCGAGAACGCGCAGATCCGCCAGGCACTTGATGCCTCGCGCACGGCGATGATGATTGCCGACAACGATCACGTCATCCGCTACGTCAACCGCTCGGTGGTGGCACTGCTGCGCAACCAGCAGGCCACACTGCGCCAGGCGTTCCCCGATTTCGACGCAGAGCGGCTGGTCGGCAGCAGCATCCATCGTTTCCATGCCAACCCGGACCGCATCCGCGGCATCCTCAACGGGCTGCAGGTGACGCATCACGGCAAGGTACGGATCGGGCCGGTGCATTTCGCCCAGGTGGTCACCCCGGTGTTCGATGCACAGGGCGCGCGGCTGGGCTTTGCGGTGGAATGGCATGACCGCACCCATGAGCTGACGCTGGAGAATGCCGTTGCCGGGATTGTCGATGCCGCCGCACACGGTGATCTCGAACAGCGCCTGCAGGCCAGCGAAGGCGCCAGCTTCCTCGACGGCCTGACCGGTGGCATCAACCAGTTGCTGGACACCCTGGGCAGCACGGTCGACGAAGTGCGGCAGATGCTCTCGGCGATGGCCAACGGCGATCTCGACCGCCGCATGCAGGGCGAGTACCACGGCGCGTTCGCCGCCATCCAGCGCGATGCCAACGCCACTGCCGGCCAGCTGGCACGCATGGTCGGCCACATCCAGCACTGCGCCACCACCATCAGCACGGCCGCCAGCGAGATCGCCGCCGGCAACGGCGCACTGTCCGAGCGCAGCGAGCGACAGGCTGCGCATCTGCAGGAAACGGCCGCTTCGATGGAAGAGCTGACCGCCACCGTGCGCCAGAATGCAGCGCACGCGCGACAGGCCAGTGAGCTGGCCGCCTCCACCCAGGGCGCGGCAAGTGATGGCAACCACGCCATGCAGCGGGTGGTCGACACCATGCAGGCCATTGAAGGCGCGTCGAAGCGGATCGGCGACATTACCGGCGTGATCGACGGCATTGCCTTCCAGACCAACATCCTTGCGCTCAACGCTGCGGTTGAAGCGGCACGCGCCGGCGAGCAAGGCCGCGGGTTCGCGGTCGTCGCCAGCGAGGTCCGTGTGCTGGCGCAGCGATCGGCGGCGGCAGCCCAGGAGATCAAGGTCCTCATCGACGAGGCAGGTCGTCAGGTCGGCGAGGGCGCCCAGTTGGTGGCCGATGCCGGACAGCGCATGCAGGGCATCGTCGGCGGCGTGGAGAACGTAAGCCACCTGATGCGCGAGATCTCGGCAGCATCGCAGGAGCAGTCCTCCGGTATCGAGCAGATCAACCAGACGGTGGTGCAGATGGACCAGGCCACGCAGCAGAATGCGGCCCTGGTGGAAGAAGCCACTGCAGCGGCACGTGAACTGCAGTCGCAGGCAGGCGCACTGAACCAAGCGGTATCGGTGTTCCGGCAGCGCGAGGCGGCGTTGATCGACTGAGCCGGCCCTGCGCCATGCTCCATGGAAGGCGGCGCCCGCAGGGCGCCGCCTTTTTTGTTGGGCGCGGTTCGCGGCAGGGTTCGTTGGTTCAACGGCTACGAAGGCAATCCGTTCAAGGCTGCCCGCGACACGATGATGAAGGCCGAGGGCACCTGCCGCTGCGGCGAAGTAAGTCCCCCCGCCGCCGAGCTGTACACAAAGCGGCGCCCTCTGGGCGCCGCTTTTTTGTGCGTGTGTGGAGGGCACATCCGGCCCCGCCGTTGGTAGTTGCCAACCTTGGTTGGCAGCACCGTACGCGGCGGCGGCATCCACGCATCTGCCGGCCCGCGGCCGGCACTAGCGGGTATTTCCTGCGCACAAAGAAAAACCCCGCTGCGTGAGCAGCGGGGTTTTTGGGTATAAACCCTGGCGATGACCTACTCTCGCATGGCTTAGGCCACACTACCATCGGCGCAGCTACGTTTCACTTCCGAGTTCGGGATGGG